>JAPOTS010000038.1 GCA_026709065.1 Bacteroidota bacterium | reverse complement strand
ATCCGCCCAAGGAATGCTGATCGTCTTAGGCCCCTTAGGTGTCTGTACACGGGGAATCCGACAATGAATAAAACACTTCCAATTAAATAGATCCAGATGCCGCCACTCACGCTCCTTGCGATGGTCATACAAGGTACCAGACTCTCCCGTCTCTGGGCTTACAAGATCCTTCCCCGAATGAGAAATATAAATATCCACTCACTCCTGCTCTACATTGGTCTTCACATCATCAATAGACCAGCAAGAGTCTAAATTTAACCACTGATGCATCGAGAATTTTAAATTGGTATCAAACATTAATCAATGAATTTTGTGAAACCTAAAATAATCAATTCCATACAAATCGTGATAGAACCAAATATTGAAAGTGTTCGTCTGTTTTTCTTAGTGATTGCACCCTCAAAGGCCGTTGTGTTTTGTAGGCGGATCATTAACCAATTTCTGCCTAAACCGATCAATGAAGTTTTCGGGAGCGTCGTCTCTTGTGTTTTCTTGCATTGTTACGGTAACAGCTATACAATGCATCTTCGGCAACCATGTCAATCCGTATAGTACATCTACCAACTCCTCCTATTACCCCATGCAAGGTGCAGGTGTTGAGTAACGAATAGATTATTGCCTCACTTTGAGCCGCTTCATGGGAGCCAGCAAACAGATAGGCCTGCAGTCAATCACAATCGGGCGAACTCTGTTTTCTACCAGATTGGTATCAATCTCTACCTCCACGTCATCCAAAAAGCGTGTCAGCTTCTGCCAACGCATACTGGACCGCCTGCTTCCAAGATAAGGACCTATCATCGCATTTAACTCCAAAAACTCCTCTCAAATCAATTATGATGTATGGATAATGGTATGGTCTGTATAAAAGACGATGATCATAGGAGCTATTAATGCATTTTACTAAATTTCCCCTCCAATACCCTTAAACTCTTCAACAAACGATTCAATCTTATGAAAAACAGCCTGCTTCTTGGTTAGATATTGTGGGGATAAAGGACTCATTCTGGGCAGAATATCATTGAGTTCCGTCCCTGTATCACTTGCAAATTCATGCTTTATAGAAACAGCAATATAGCGTCTCGCCGCCTCTGAGTTCAGGCCTTCAGTGCTGATCAGTTCTTCAGCCTTGCGTCTCTGTTCGGCACGCGCGAATTTGAAGAAAGCATCCATTACTTGGGACTTGTCTCCAAGCTTTTCAAGGTCGGTATGACTGATGAAATCAACTAGCAAGCTCTCTTTCGCGCGATTGCCAATACTGGAACGAACCAGCCTGCGAGCTTCATCTAGAATATCTGATTTTCTTTTGGTTTTCTTGTTGTAGTCAATAATCAATTCTAAAATATAATCCAGATTGATCTCCTGCGACTTGAGTAAATCCACCTCAAAATCCACACCATCCCAGTCAATGGTGGATTGCCTCTTCTCATCAGCAGCCCGCTGCTCTCTTGACCAGTCACGGATGTCGTTGTATGTAGAACAGTAATCCTGAATCTTTCGATCTCCAGGTATTCGGAAAGTTTGAAAAACGGTCAGATCATCATCTGTTACATAATGATTCCTTTTGAATGCACTGACTGCCTCGGCATTGCTCATATCAACGTTCTGGAAAGCTTTAAGACTAGCATATTTATCATAATTTTGAAGCATGTTATCCATGCGAAGATATTCACCAAATAGTATTACAAAATTCTTCTTATCTGCCTCTTTAACAATGTTATGCGGGTCTGGAAACTTCTGCTGCAATTCCTCAATCACATCCTTAAAACCACGTCGAGTTTCACCAGTAATGTTATCAATAAACCCTTCCATATATTCCGGATAGCTTTTCTCTAATACCACATTTTTGGTATTGCTATCGCCAAAAAGAGTTATGGCATCAACCGTAGCCTGTTCTAGATTTCGGAAAGTAACAATATTGCCAAAGGCCTTAGTGGCATCGTGAATGCGATTGGTGCGGGAATAGGCCTGTATTAAGCCGTGGTAGCGCAGATTTTTATCAACAAACAGGGTGTTGAGCCTTTGAGCATCAAAACCGGTAAGGAACATGCCGACCACAACCAATAAATCAATTTCCATAGACTTGAAACGCTCGGCCAAGTCACGGTAATAATTCTGGAAGCCATAGCTATCTACACCGTAGTTGGTCTTAAATGAGGCGTTATAGTCGGCAATCACTCTCCTTAAAAACTCCTTAGCAGTACTGTTCATAGCCGATAAATCAAAACTCTCATCTGGAATATCGCCCACAGCATACTGTTCTTCATTCTGAGCAAACGAAAAGATGGTAGCGATTTTTAGTGGCCTATCGATACCATTCTGTAATTGGTTTAACGATTCATAATACAGCTTCGCTGCATCTACACTGCTGACTGCAAACATGGCATTGAAACCTATACCATCTCCTTGCAGACGGTGAGTTTTCTGGCGGAAGGTATTAAGAATGTACTGAGATATTGCATGAATACGCTCTGGGTGTTGCAGGGCTTGCTGGTTCTCTGCCGCTGTCAACTTTTTCTCGTCTCTCTCGGTTTCAAAGTCCTTGAATTGTGGTCGTACATCATTGTAATCTACCATGAACTTTAGCACCTTCTCATCACGAATAGCATGAGTGATTACATACGAGTGTAGCTCTTGACCAAACACGCGACCAGTAGTTTCTGAGCCATGGGAATTTTGTGGAAAGATCGGTGTGCCAGTAAATCCAAATTGAATAAACTTTTTAAACCTCCTCTTCAGGTTTTTCTGTGCTTCACCAAACTGGCTACGGTGGCATTCATCAAAAATAAAAACTACACTCTTTCTGAAGATGGCTAAGCTATCTTCGCTTTTCAAGAGATTGTTGAGCTTCTGGATAGTGGTGACGATAATTTTATTATCTTCCTTATCAAGATTACGTTTGAGCTGAGCGGTACTATTGGAGCCGTTAACACTGTCGGGTGAAAAACGCTGATATTCCTTCATGGTCTGGTGATCAAGATCTTTTCGGTCCACCACAAAAAATACCTTATCAACAAATTCAAGTTCGGTTGCTAAACGCGCCACCTTGAAACTGGTCAGGGTTTTCCCCGATCCTGTGGTATGCCAAATATATCCGCCGCCTTCAGGCTTATTCCAGTTTTTCGCTTCAAACGAACTTTTTATTTTCCATAAAATGCGTTCAGTGGCTGCAATTTGGTAGGGCCGCATCACAAGCAGGGTGTCATTTACGTCAAATACTGAGTAACGAAGTAATACACTGAGCAATGTATGTTTTTGGAGGAATGTGGCGGTAAAGTCTTTGAGGTCCTTGATTGGGCTATTATCGGCTTCAGCCCAGTTGATTGTGAAATCAAAACTGTTTTTATTGCGCTTGGTAGTGTTGGCAAAATAACGGGTATCGGTGCCGTTGGAGATCACGAACAGCTGCAAATACTTGTAGAGCGAGTGATCACTGTTAAAACTCTCCTTGCTGTATCGATGGATCTGATTAAAAGCTTTACGAATAGGTTCACCACGCTTTTTCAGCTCAATCTGTACTAAGGGCAACCCATTAACCAAAAGGGTTACATCATAGCGGTTTGCATCAGTACCAGTTTGTTCAAACTGTCTAATCACCTGTAATTTATTGCGAGGAATTTCTTTCTTATCAAACAGCTCTATGTTCTTTATACTACCATTGTTAAACACAAAATCATGTCTATGGTCATTATGAATCTTACGAGTTTTATCAATGATGCTATCATTGGGCTTATCCAGCCAAGTTTCTAAAAAGCGCTGCCACTCGCCATCAGTAAACTCTATATTGTTGAGGATTTGTAGCTGCACACGCACATTTTTGAGCAAGGCCTCGGGGGTTTTCAGGTCAGGAAGGTGTTCATAGCCCTGATTACAAAGATCTTGAATAAGCTCACATTCAAGGTCAACTTCATATTGGTAGCCTTGATCCGCTGTCCATTCTCTATCGTATTTCTCAAGAACGATAAAGCTGTTTGATTCAACAATAGGTTTCATATTTTGGTTCTACTGCGTTTTCTGTGGAATTGATTAAATTTAGTCAAACTAACCTTTACA
>JAPOTS010000002.1 GCA_026709065.1 Bacteroidota bacterium | reverse complement strand
CCAGATAAACTGCTTTCTCTGAATCATGCTGTGAAAACAGATCGGGTTGTTGATTCTTATAACAAGTCGCGATGAGTTTCTTCAATCCATACCACTCAAACTGTTTTGAGAAGAAGTCAAAGAAGTTGCTCACGCGCGGGTCATCACAATTACAATAGACGACTTGACCAAGAAAATGGGCTATGTAGTGACGTAACTCGTATTCTATATCGCGTAACCGCGTATAGAACTCATCCTTCTTTGCACGTTTTGCACCGTGCAAGTTTATATTTTTACTCATCAATTATTTGTAGATCGTAAAGGTTACAGCTAAGGATGATATAATTCACAATTTAAGGTATCAGTCGTTTCATTTATTCTGATATAGATGTCCTCTATGGTATTAATTGAGTAAACCGTACAAATAAGTTTTACAAGAAAACTGTCGATTGGTTTAAGTGAGAAGTTCGCTTGCTTCAAGGTTTCTATGTCCCTTATCTACATAGTTTGGGAATCAAGATAACCTTTCTCGCTATATCCTAATATGTGTGCCCAAAATATACAGCATTATACATCCCTGCCTCTGTACGATTGATCCATTTGATCAAAGTTCAACATGGAGTTGACGGAGGATTCAGAATTCATCACAGTCATTTTCCAATCAATTAACCTGAAGTAGAGAATCATTAAAAGTCTGTATACTCACATAGTCAGTTGAAAATCTCAGGATGAGTACAAATATTGGTATGAAGCACTTGAGCTCCATTTTCTAGTGAATTGATAAGTGTTTATTCATCTTCAAACTGGTGGGATTGATGATGGCCTGAGTATTTTGCTAAATCTGATTTTGAGATTTAACTTGCCCAGCGAGTCTTAAAGCCAATGATTCTGATGAGGTCAACCATGCTGATACATTTAACATTTAATTAAAGACAAATATCGGGAATCCTTCGTTTTGTACCCTTTGCCTTTGGCTTTGATACTTCGTTAGTCACTACACAACGGCCCTGCGAATCTTCTAAGACAGAGGCTATTAAAATGGTGGAATCAGTAGCTGAAACACAATTTAGAGTTGACTATGAGATATGACATGGCTATTCGTCATATCTTTTTCCCTCGTTTCAACCAAGTTAATGAATCATACGTTGATTCGTATTCGCGTGATCAAAAGTACGATGAACGAGTAATATGTAACATTAATTCATTTTAGGTGTGAATTAATAAGTGTAAACTATACTAACTCATGCCAGAAATAAAGAATTTTCCTATTGGACGTGTCCGATTAGCAACAGTGTTGAAGGATACTGGCAAAATCGTTCGCATTGGGGATGTAGAGCAATCCCTTGGTGTTGACAGAATCACTGCGTCTAAACTACTCTCACGGTGGTGTAGTCAAGGTTGGTTTCAGCGTGCTGGCCCTGGTGTCTATGCGGCCGTGAGCCCAGCATATCTGATGACTGGCGAGATGCTTGATGACCCATGGATGATTGTTCCTGCACTCTTTGATCCTGCTTATGTGGGAGGGCGAAGTGCTGCAGAATATTGGGGGCTTACAGATCAGATTTTTCGTGATACCGTGGTCCTTACGGGACGAACAGTACGATCGAAACACTTAGAAATACTGGGTTTGCCTTACACACTTAAATATGTTCAGCCAAATAAGATTTTTGGACTTGACAGTGTGTGGTTTGAGACAACTAAAGTGGATTTCTCTGATGTCCACAGAACCATGTTAGATATACTAGATGACCCATCCTTCGGAGGAGGAATAGATCATGTAGTAGAATGTTTTCAAGAGTATTTGCGTCATGAACATAGAAACGATAATCAGTTGATTGCCTATGCAGAGCGTTTAGGCAATGGGGCTATCTTCAAACGCTTGGGTTTTTTAGCGGAGCGCGAATCCGATACTTCTTTTCTTGTGGATGCGTGCAGAGAGCGTATGACTACGGGCAATGCAAAATTATGGTCTGAGTTTCCATGTGACCGCCTTGTGACTCGCTGGCGCATCTTCGTTCCTCAATGGTATATTTCTTAGACATTGATGATTAAAAAAAGTGAAGTGAAAGATATTGCTCAGATTCGTGGACTAAGGCCACAGATCGTTGAAAAAAATTATGTGCTTGGCTGGGTATTGGCGGGCATTAATCAACATCCATCCCTGCGAGGCAAGTGGATCTTTAAAGGGGGAACATGCCTCAAGAAATGCTTTCTTGAAACTTACCGTTTTTCAGAAAATCTTGACTTCACCATTACGGATCCCTCTCATCTGAATGAAGATTTTATTTTGGAGACCTTTAGAGAGGTTTGCCGTTGGATTTTTCATCAATGTAGATTAGAATTTCCAGAGCATCTCATTCAATTTGAATTCTTCACGAATTCAAGAGGCTCTACATCATGCCGGGGTAAAATTGCATACAGAGGCCCAATGGGGCCGTCCATTGGATATCGTTCTCTTCCACGCTTGAAGATTGATCTAACGTTTGATGAAATACTCGTGCTCCCCCCAGTTGAACGGAAGATTCATCATGAATATAGCGATATCCTACCCAAGTCAACAGAGGCCTTGTGTTATTCCATTGAAGAAATTGCCGCTGAAAAATTTTGTGCGTTAGAGCAACGAACAAATCCCCGTGATTTGTATGATCTGGTCAATCTCTTTCGCAATACTGAATTAAGCATAGATATGGATATTTTACGAGATGTTCTTCACAAAAAATGTGTTCATCGCAACACTAAAATTCCAACTTTGGAGTGCACGGTCAAACACAGCAATAAATTTCAACCATCTTGGCCCCATATGCTAAGCCATCAACTTCCAGAACTTCCTCTAGTTGGGATTTATCTGGAGGCGTTACCAAATCTGTTTGAATGGATTGCTAATGGTGCAAATTTATCAATACTCTATCCAATTACTAATGATGGAGATTTATTTCAAGAACAGAGTGTTAATCTTGACATTGCATTTTCTATCAAAAAATACCTTGAGATAATTCGATTTGCAGGAGTGAACCATCTATGTGTTGATGTGCATTACAAACAAATGACTTACCGAGTAGAACCCTATTCTATACGAAGCACTGCACGCAATGAAATTATTTTCCATGCCATAAGGACCTCAGATGCTACACATTCTATATTTACAGTTTCTGAGATTCAGGGTGCCACCATGACTCAACAGAGTTTTCAACCCAGATATCTCGTAGAATTACGTCCTATCATCTTCAACTATGATGTATAATGGTTTGACAAATCTCTCTCTAATTCTTCGTGATAGAGATAACATCAAGATTATTGTCAGGGACAGATGACATGTAGAATATTCCAGCAAAATTGGATCTAACCTACAATTTTGCATTCATGGTTGAGTGAGATCGACGTAGTTATAGGATGATATCTCCGTTCATACCTTTCGCCGAGGATAGAACAGTTGAAATAGTTGACTCCATTCCGATGGTCTTCTCCGTGAGAACTGTGTATATGTCCGAAGAATACCGCCTTCAAATTTGGAAGATTTTGGCATCGTTCAAAGAGTTCTCTGCAACCTAAGTGATCACTGGTTTGTAGTGTGTGAGATGGGACGGGACCAACCGTATCCAAAATGGAATAGGGAGGTCCATGACAGATCAATACATTCGTTGCAGCTGCAATGTTATTGGTATGCATAGCCATATCATAACCCTGAAAAAACCATGAATAGAAGGGAGGTGTATGAGGGACACCCCAAAATGATAAGCTCCTTGTTTTATCATTCTTGACAGGCTCTCCCAGGAGGATATTGACTCCACTATTGATTAAGAGGATTGCTCCAATGTTGGCCATTTCTGATTTGCATTGATCAGACATGTATTCGCATATCTGATCATGATTACCGGGAACCACGATGATACTTCCAAACTGATGTCTAATTGATTTCAGTTCCAGCAGAAAAGTTTGCCATGACTGGCGGTGGCTGTCATAGATAGAGGAGCGGTTCATTCGGTTTGTTTGACCGGCTGTAAAGTCCCCACAGTGAACGAGAATGTCACTTTCATAACCTTTTAGAAGGTCGGGTAAAGCGACTTGTGCATGAGTATCACTAATTGGGTAATTGTAACTTGATTTATTTGGATGAAAGGGTTAGATGATACTATACCAATGATGGAATAATCATGAAAGGATTATTAGGGGAATTATAAACCAAATGTACACCTACATCCAGATTTTTCGCTGAGTTAGATTCTTATTATTGCATTTTGCCATTCCCTGAATCAGCTTCCGCATCGCCTTGCCCTAGTATCACAGATTCAGTAGAGGTTTTTCCAGTAAATCGTCTCTCCTATAGCTATTGACTCGACTCCTTTGTGCTTGGTTGTTTGGAGTCTTTGTATGATGTTTTCTGATTTGCAGATTCTCGTTTTCCAGATAAGGTAAGAAAAAATTTCGGTGCTTAACCCCCTGCCTGAGAACGGCCTGAATCTCCACTTTGATATAACAAAAAATCTTCAATCTTTGTCGCTCGTTCAGATAATTGCCTCATATCCTGACGAGGCGTATGGGACACTCGCTGTAAATAAACGAAGATGGCAACCATTCCCATTATGATCGTCCAATACTCAAAATTTTGTAATTCCATTTTCTTTGCCGACCTCACGGTATTCATATTGACTGATTTATGCTGTCTTCCTATGTTTGATCCATCCTTTATCTGTTAACAGCACAATTAACCTTTCCTGTATCTATGCACTCTTCAAATGATTATAGGATCCACATAAAATTGAAGACAGAATTTGTAATTCGTACTATTCTCTGCCTGTAGGATAACATGATCTACCTCTAAATAACGGGGCTGAAAGTGATGCTGACATCCATTACAGAAATCTCCCTGTTCTCCAACACAAGTATTTTTTATTATCTGGTAGATTGTATCCCCGCATGATATTTAGTATCTCTCCCATTTATGAAAAATAGCGAAAAAGCCACATAAATTGTGTCTCACCAAAATTGCTTTCAAACCCATTTACCCCAAGTTTATATTTTACTGGTGCGGATATCTACATTTGGATAGTTCGTAAGAATTGACAAATAATGGAGAGAGTTACTTACTGATCAATTGTTTCAAATAAGATCATAACTGAAGTGATTGATGATCAAATTATGCTCATGAAAGTAAGAAGAATAGCACATATTTTGTCTGAACGAAACGGCATTTCTATATCGGACACAAAATTGATCCATGATGGTACAACATTTCAACTCAGATCGTGCACACAGACATAGCCATAAAGAAACTTTATATTGATTTTTGTATATTACACAAAAATTGAATTGTATTTATTATCATATTTGTGATTTAAGATAGTTCATATAATAAATTAATTAGATATTAAAAATTGTATTGACTCTTGATTTTTCATTGTCAACCAACTGTGTGATTAATGAATTCTATCAGGTACTATACTTGGTTACTATCCTTCATTGATCCATTGTCCAAGCTTCCATTCTAAAAAATGTCCACAATCAGCACCAATCCAGTAAGCAATGAAGCTCCAGTTTTTTTGACAGGTGCTGCAGGGCATCTTGGAGCGAATTTATTACATAGACTCTTGGACGATAGTGTTAAAGTTCGTGTGCTATTGAGGGAAGACGACAATAATGAAGCGCTTGAAGGTCTTAATGTTGAGACTCATTACGGTGATATTCGAGACCTTGAGTCCATACGCATAGCCATGAAGGGGTGTCAGGGGGTTTATCATGTAGCTGCTAAAATATCTACCATTGAGGGAAATCTCGCCCATAGACGAGAAATCTATGAATGTAACGTCATTGGCACGCGGAATATATTACAGGCCGCTCGTGAGGTCAATGCAGGACGTGTTGTGATGACAGGATCATTTAGTGCAGTAGGGTACGATCTAGATGATTCATCTGCGCCGAGCAATGAAACCATGCAATTTTATCCTATGGAGCGAAACATGCCTTACGAGCGTAGCAAGGTTTTAGCTGAACACGAATGTTGGAAAGCAGCGGCCCAGGGGCAGGAAGTAGTCGTAGCAACTTGTTGTGCATTAGTTGGCGGCTATGACTATTTGCCGTCACGAATCGGCAGAACTCTTGTTGATCATACTCGGGGAAAAGTCAAAGGCTATGTGGATGGTGGATTTGAATTTGTGGCTGCTAGGGATATTGTACAAGGACATATTCTGTGTATGGAACGCGGACGCTCTGGGGAAAAATACATCTTCAGTAGTGGCTATAAAACGATCTCCGAAATCTTGACTATGTTTGAAGAAGTCTCTGGCATCAAACGTTCTAGTCGTAGGATTCCTGTCAAAGCAATGCTTGTGTTTGCTGAGGTTGCAAGTTATTATCTCAGTAGAGCCCATCCCAGCTTTCCTCAACGATTCACACCAGGAGCTATCCGACTCTTGCAGAAACGCCGCCACGCTGATACAAGTAAAGCACAGCAGGAACTTGGATTTAAGCCAACCCCGCTCATTGATGCAGTCCACGAAGCTTACGCATTTCATTACGCCCGCGGCTCGATTACGAACCCCCGCACAAAATCCCCGAGGTCATTATCACAAACGGATTCCTAATCATCTAAAAAATTTTGAATTATGCAAATTACTCAGCCCACGCATGATGTCATTCCCACCGTAGCCGAACCCCCATCATTTGAAGAGGGGGGAACTCTACGCCAACAAGCCCGCGCCTCTGGTATGGATCCAGACTATTGGTATGCAGTGGAAGAGGTGCGGAACATGAAGCCCGGCACCTCCAAAGAAGTGATCTTTTGGAAAAGATCTATTGCATTATTTCGTACAAAAGATGGATCTTTTCGTGCTATAGAAAACCGTTGTTTACATCGTCAGATCAAGCTTACTCTTGGGGAAGTTGAGGGCTGTGAACTGGTATGCGCCTATCATGGATGGAAGTATAATGGTGAGGGGCGAGTGACGGAGATTCCCGACCTGTTCGGTCGAAAAAAAGTTCCAAAGTTGGCTGTTAGAAATTATCCGGTTCAGGTCCGTTATGGGTTAGTATGGGTGTTTCCTGGTGATCCAAAATTAGCGGACTCCCGTCACATTCCAGACATTCCTGAATTGGAAGGCCCTAAGCGTTGGTCCTGTGTCCCCATCTCGTTCGAATGCTCTGCTCACCACTCAATGATTATTGATAATGTAAGTGACTTTTCACATGCTTATTTACATCGTAGATTTCGGCCGTTTGTCGGTGCAGAGCTTGTTCGATTTGAAACCGTTGGAGATGATGTACATCTGTCATACAATACAAAAGTTGGACGTGGCAAAATCTCAAGTCATTTTGTGGATCATGATCAGATTGATACCAACCATATGGACTTGTGCTTCAAGTATCCATATCAGTGGTCCAATACAGATGAGCAGATAAAACATTGGCTTTTCGTTTTACCCATAGATGAGAGTCGATCTAGGACCTTTTTCCTCTTCTACTTTAAGTCACTCAAGATCCCATATACACCCATCAGAATTCCTCGATGGGCGATGGAAATGGTCTTGAAGATTGCGAACCGCCGCCTCATTGGTCCTCTACTAACGGAGGATCAATTTGCCATGGAAGCTGAGCAGGATGGGTATCAAAAATTCTGGGGAGCACCACCCATTGAGGTTAATCCTGTGGTTCGAGCATTTCAGAAAGTGACAGTTCGTAAATGGAGAGAACACCTAGACAGAGAAGCGAACGCCAATCATGACACCGCTTGATTTGTTGGACGGCTTACAAATTGAGGCGTTGCTATGGGCTACTGCTCTGATGATGGCATTTATCCTACTGCTGTTTGTAGGATCACTGGTCTTGCCTGGAACGAAGATCGTTGGGCCAGAGGTTGACGGACCAGCACGAACCTACAAGTTGAATGGGTTGCTATTATTTTTGATATCGGTTTTGGGGTCCATAGCTCTGGAGCTGACGGGCATATTCCCCTTATATAGGCTGGTTGAAAACTTTTTTGCATTCTTAATCGTCGCGAATGTCTTTTCGTTAGCACTTTCTGGGTGGTTATACTGGCGTGGAGCCCGTTCTGTAGATTCCTCAAGTGGATTTGTTGAAGGGTTTTTAATGGGGGCCGAGCATAGCCCGAGCTTGTTTGGAATCGATTTAAAGCTGTTTAGTTACAGACCATCATTGATTGCTCTGGCTCTCTTTAACTTATCGTTCGCGTCTGCTCAATTGAATGAATTAGGCGAACTAACACCAGCTATGATTCTGTACCAAGTCTTCACGTTCCTTTATGTATTCAATTATTTTCAGTTTGAATACGGGATGGTTCATACGTGGGATTTAGTGAGTGAGCGTTTTGGACTCATGTTAGTCTGGGGAGACTATGTGTTAGTACCATTCTTCTACTGTATTTCTGGTTGGTGGTTACTCAGTGCACCTGTGACGCTTCCGCTATGGGCGATCATTTCACTTTGTTTGTTATTTATCTTAGGATTTTGGCTTTTCCGTGGAGCCAATGAACAAAAGCACCGCTTCAAGCGTGATCCAAATATTTACATCTGGGGTAAGCCAGCCGAAGCACTGGAAGGAAGACTTCTCGTCTCTGGTTTCTGGGGAATCGGGAGACACCTGAACTATACGGGTGAAATTTGCGTTTACCTAGCCTTCACCATGACAACTGGATTTGTGTCAATTTTTCCATTACTACTACCAGCGTGGCTGATTTGTCTGTTGTGTCACCGCTCATTACGGGATGAACGCCGATGTAGTTCCAAATATGGAGACTTGTGGACAGGCTATAAAGAGCGTGTTCGTTTTTCAATGCTACCATTTATATATTAATTCGTTATGGCTCAACCATCTTCTAATGGAGTAAATCTCTCTTCACTTGCTCCAGTTCCCGAATTAGCAGGTCGTCGACTTCTATTGGGGCACTTTATGGAATTCAAGAAAGATCCTGTTGTAATGATGGATCGTGGGTGGCGTGAGCATGGAGATTTGGCAAGATTTCGGTTAGGTCCCAAAGACTGTGTGTTATTCACTGGCCCCGATGCCCATGATGCCTATTTCAAGGCATCAGAGGATCAACTTGATCCTAGAGATGTCTACCAGTTTACAGTACCCATCTTTGGGCGAGGTGTAGCCTATGACGTTGCACCCGAAATCATGTCTGAGCAGCTTGCATTTCTGTTTCCTGCGCTCCGCGAACCTGCAATGCGCCGATTTGCTCGGATCATGTATCAAGAAGTAAAGCTATTTGCAGATTCTTTAGATGACGAAGGGGAGATCAATTTGCCAGTAGAGCTCAACCGGCTAACGGTTAAAATTGCCAGTCACTGCCTGATAGGAAAAGAGATTCGCGAGACGATTGATGAGGGGTTTGCAGATGCGTACCATTATTTACAAAATGGAATCAATTTGATCGGGTTTTTTGCTCCCAATCTCCCAATTCCCGCCCACAGAGCCCGAGATAAAGCACGGAAAAAGATTGTAAAACTATTGATTGAGATCATGGACCATCGTCGAAGTGCGGGGGCTGAACCTGATGATTTTATGAATACTCTCATGCAGGCGAGCTACAAAGATGGACGTAAATTGACCAATGATGAGATAACAGGGATCTTATTGACTGTCTTGTTTGCGGGTCAGCATACAAGTACTGTTTTGGCCACTTGGACAGGTTTAGAGGTTGCAAACTCGCCCGAAACAGTTGATTGGGTTCGCGATGAAATGAAAGAGGTCTACAACACTCCTGATGCGATCTTGAACTATGACACTCTCAAACGTCAGGTGGCCATGGAATGCGTCATTCGGGAGAATGAAAGGTTGCATCCCCCCTTGATTTTATTGATTCGCAAAGTACTTAAACCAATGCAATATAAAGATCAAGTTGTGGACGAAGGGGCCCTTGCTATGGTGTCACCTGCGGTGTCTCATCGTTTACCTGAACTATTCAAGGACCCAGAAAAATTCCATCCGCAACGCTTTGATGAGCCACGAAAGGAGCACAAGCAACATCATTATAGTTTAATTGGTTTTGGTGGCGGCAAGCATCAATGTATGGGTAAACATTTTGCATATATGCAACTCAAGGCAATCTGGACAGTCCTATTAGATAGCTTTGATTTCTTTAATATTAATGGCGTTCCAGCTCCGAATTACGGTAGTTGGGTGACTGGCCCAAAGGAACCCTGCATGATTCGTTATCGCCGTAGAACAAAATCACGTCTATTAAATGAATAGTCCCTATGCCTTCATATGATGTTGCAATAGTGGGTGCTGGCCCAGTCGGGAGTGTGTGTGCAATCGCGCATGCTCGCAAGGGTGATAAAGTCGCATTATTGGAGGCGAACACCCGATCTACTAAGCGAATGGCTGGGGAATGGTTACATCCTTTGGCTGTGAAAATCTTACATGAGATCGGGGTAGAACTTGAAAGTCAATCTCAGAGCACTGTCGGGCTAGGGTTTGTGATTCTACCAGAAGATAACTCTGATCCTATTGTGCTACCTTATTGTGATGAATTTTATGGGTTAGCCTGCGAGCATTCGGTGATTGTTTCAACCTTACATGAAGCGCTTGAAGATTATCCAAATATTGATTTCATTGCGGGAGCTCGGGTCCGTAAAATTGAAGATAATAATGTGATATTCTCATATCAAGGGGAGCAGAAGTCTCTGATTACTGAACGAATTGTTGGTGCGGATGGCAGATCATCGCTAGTTCGCCGGTCACTAGGGTTAACCATCAAATCCTCCCCTATGAATTGCTCACGTATGGTGGGGGTATCTGTAAAAGATGTCAGTTTACCGATGGAAGGGTATGGACATCTGTTATGTGGTGGTCCAGGTCCTATGTTTATCTATCGTTTAGGGGAGGATAATATAAGAGTGATTGTTGATATTCCTCCTCAGTACTGGACTGCCAATGACCGAGTAGGTTATCTGTCTGAAGTTTCGGCAAAGTTTTTGCCTGAAGCGATGCGCCGCCCATTCATTGATTCACTTTGTGAGGGGGATTTTCATGGTGCTGTGAACTCAATGAGTCCTCGCGTTTCTTATGGCAAATCTGACAGAGTCTTGATAGGAGATGCCGCAGGCTATTACCACCCTTTGACTGCTGTGGGGATGACACTCGGCTTCGGGGATGCGATTGGGCTAGCGAAGTCCAAAAATTTTGAAGAATTCGTTAGTCAGCGCTTTCAAGCCGTGCGCACTCCCGAGCTCATTGCAATGGAAATCTATGAGGTATTTGCCAATCAACATATGGATGTCTCTTCAGTGAGGCAGGCATTGTATCAGCGTTGGCGAGCTAGCCCGTCTTTCTCTAATAGTACAATGCAATTACTTGCATGTGAGGAAATCTCAATAACTAAGATGGCGATCGTGGGAGCCAAAATCATCTTTAAAGCGGTCGGATCCACTATTCCAAAATCGCTAAACCATCTTGCTTGGCATAGACTTTTTGCGATCATTCAAGGTCTTACCGTTCGCCTATACTGGTTAATTTCTGGAATTCGTCTTCTGACGCGGGTTAAAAAATCTGGTGGAAAGGGGTTCAATAAAATCTGGAATGCTTTTGGACGAGCCCTCCCCAACTCTGTCCCATTACCATCAAATGATTCTTCGGTAGTTAGGTCTAAGGGAAGTCTTTATGAAGACACGGAGTTCGCTCTCAAAAGAGGAAGTCAGCGATTGATTGAATTGCAAAGGGATGATGGAGCATGGGAAGGGGAAATGACATGGTGCCCCATGCTCACCGCCCAGTATGTTTTGCTTCATTATGTCATCGGAAAGCCCCTGAGTTCTGAACGTCGCTCTAATGTGCTTCGCTCGTTTGAACATACGCGCCTGACGAGTGGGACATGGGGAATGCATGAGCATTCGCCTCCCCATTTATTTGTTACGACATTGGTTTATGTTGCTGCCAGATTGCTAGATGTTGATTGTAACGATCCATTGGTTAAACCGGCCCGTAAGTTTATTCAGAAAGAAAATGTTAGCACCATTCCAACGTGGGGCAAATTTTGGCTTGCCATCTTAAATCTTTATCAATGGAAAGGAGTCAATGCGCTCTTACCTGAGTTATGGAGCCTTCCGCGCTGGGTTCCATTGCATCCGACGAACTGGTATTGTCATACTCGGTTGATCTATATGGCGATGGCGGTCATTTACTCATCTCGCTTTCAAGTACAGGTAACTCCATTGATTGCATCGTTAAGGGACGAATTATATCCAGAAGGTTATGATAAGGTTAACTTTTTCAAGTCTCGCAATCTATTGCGATCGGAAGATCTTTATGCACCCCCAGGATTGCTCCTCCGGATTGGATATAAATTTGCTCAGTTATTTGATCGCCTTCATAGCAAGCAATTTCGTTCGCGTATTGTTAAGAAGTTGATTAAGCGCATTAAATGGGAATTGCAGACGACTAGTCACACGAGCATCTCACCAGTTAGTGGATTTCTCAATATCCTTTCGGTATGGTTGCACGATAAAGAGGATCAAGATGGCATCATTGCCTTTGAAAATCTTGACGGTTGGATTTGGGAGGATGAGGACTTGGGTACTCGAGTCACGGGTGCTAAAAGTTCTTCTTGGGATACTGGATTCTCACTTCAGGCATTGGATACCATTCGAAATTTTGAAGGGGTTGAGCAATCATTGAAGCGTGGAGTCGCTTTTTTGCGTGAGCAGCAGATTCGCAAATCTTTTGACGGATTTGAGGAGGCTTATCGGATTGATCCTCGTGGAGGTTGGTGTTTCCCAGGTGGGTGGCATGGATGGCCCGTATCAGACTGTACGGCAGAAGCCGTTATGGGGCTACTTTCAGCGGATCCTAAATCAATGTCAAAGGATGCGGTTGAGGATGCAGTTCGTTTCATGCTCCGCCGTCAGAATGCGGATGGTGGATTTGGGAGTTATGAGGCTCGCAAATCTACATTTGGGCTGGAGTGGTTGAATCCTGCAGAGATGTTTGGTGATTCTATGACTGAGGTCTCATATGTTGAATGTACTGCGTCGTGCTTGTCTGCATTGAGAGCATGTATGATACATTTTCCTCAGATTTCAGCAACTCAACCCGTTGAAAAGTCTATCTCATTGGCTGCTCAATGGATTCGTCGTTCTCAAGAAACCGATGGATCATGGCGTGGTGTATGGGGCATTCAGTACATTTATGGCACATTATTTGGGATCAGAGGGCTGATTGCTTCGGGGGCGGGCTTAGGTGATTCGGAGGTTCAAAGAGCGTGTCGTTGGCTGTTAGAGCATCAAAAAGAAGATGGAGGATGGGGTGAACATCATAGTGGTAGTTTAACTGGTGAATATGTTCATCATTTCGAAAGTCAAGTCATTCAGACTGCATGGGCACTGATTGCTTTATTGGAAGCCGAAGATTCGAACTGGTCTGCAATTTCAAGAGGCATCAATTTCTTGATTGAAACTCAGAATGAGGACGGAACATGGCCTAAACAAGACATGGTGGGGGTCTTTTTCCGAACGGCGCTCTTGGATTACGCCCTCTATCGTCAGTATTTTCCTCTACATGCGATAGGACTTTATGAGCGGCGTCATCAGAAGAGGGAAAATTTACTATCCTCACCTCCGAATACCAACGGTGTCAACCTCAGTGGCAACGGTGTGAAAGCTTCAAAGAGTCCTGCGATGGTTACATCAGTAAAGTCACTGCCTATATCTCAGAAACCTGTTAAGGAAGCGGCAGAAGTTTCTTAATTCACAGCCTCCTGTCAAAACTCTCTCTAAGAGTTTGCCAATTTGCGGACAGAGTTATCACAAATATACGCAGATTCTAATAGAACTGAACTCGTGTGTAAATCAAAGTTTCACACACTGTATAGCTTCAATTACTGATCTAGGATGAAAGGTTTCACAAATGGCGATATGTCAATTTGGGTTGCATTTTTCAATTACTCTCAGAGGAAAATTTTCTGAAAATAACACGGTGGTTTTCAGAAGGTACTTGTAGAACCATTCAGTTTAATGTAGTTTCAGCAATACCCAATAAACCAGTACCACTCATAAAGTGGGGCATTTCTGGCTTTTTGAGGGCTCCTCTGGTTCTTTTAATATGGAACATAGGATGGTTTTTGGAGGTTAACGAGTGACATGAAGCTAATGCTAGTTTTGATTGTGTTAGGCTAGTATTACAATTTGAAATATAATTATTAAGGGCTGCCGTAAGATTATTTGAACAGATAGTCCATTGAGAAAAATTGATATGAAGCTACGAGCTGTCGTGTTGAGAAATTTTCATTAATTGTGATTATCTCATCACCGCCAACAGGTCATCTGATCACTTTCTAGGAAGATGATTCCATACAAGTATTTACAATGGGACGATAAAAGGCATGGGGGAAAGCCCTCATCCTTTGAACAGTTGTTTGATTTATTCCAACAAATGTTACAGTTTACAGCAGGCGATGCTACTGAGGCTCTCAATTGGCTTACTCAACTTGATCAAAAATATAATATTACCAACTCTGAATCAGGGATTGGAGATTTCATTGACGAGCTTAAATCAAGAGGTTTCCTACGTGAGGATTCAAGAGGTTTGACCCAGATTACTGCAAAAACGGAGCGTAGCCTGCGCGATCGTTCCTTAGAGGAAGTGTTTCGCCAGTTACGTAAATCAGGTAGAGGTCAGCACCCCACCCCTTATCAGGGGTTAGGTGATGAACGTTTACCAGAAACTCGACCTTGGAGATTTGGTGATGATCCACACCTACTCAATGTAACCGATACCCTATCAAATTCCTATCGACGCGGGGGAATTGATGATTGGTCACTTAGAGAGGAGGATTATGCAGTGCACGAGACGGATCATCCATCCAATCAATCCACTGTGCTGATGATAGACCTGAGTCATTCCATGATTCTTTATGGTGAAGATCGTATTACTCCAGCCCGTAAAACCGCTATGGCATTGACAGAATTGATTTTAAGGCGATACTCAAAAGATACGATAGATATCGTTGCATTTGGTGATGATGCCTGGGAGGTTTCAATCAAGGATTTGCCCTACTTGCAAGTAGGGCCGTATCATACAAATACTCATGCTGGTTTGCAGAGAGCCCGTGAAATTCTACGACGTCGTAAAAATCGCAATAAACAGATTTTTATGATTACTGATGGGAAACCGAGCTGTCATTTTGAACAGGGCAGACTCTATAAAAATGTGTTCGGATTGGATCGAAAAATTGTGAATAAAGTGTTGGACGAAGCGGTAATCTGTCGGCGCGAGGGTATTATCATTACCACCTTCATGATTGCTCATGATCCATATCTTCAAGGATTTGTACGTCAGTTAACCGATGCCAATCATGGTCGAGCATATTATGCAGATTTGGATAATTTGGGGGAATTTCTGTTCGAAGACTATGTACGTAACCGGCGCAAACGTTTGCATTGACCTAAGCTAGATATTGTGAAATCGCCGATTCTTCCCAATAAAAAACTGGGGCAGCATTTCCTGTCAGATCCAAATACAGCCCGTCGAATTGTTGATGAGTTGCATGCCCCCCAAGATGGACAGGTCGTAGAAATTGGGCCTGGCGTTGGTGCATTGACAGGATTATTGCTTGACCGCTATCAAAAATTTGAGGCTATTGAGGTTGATGAGCGTGCGGTTGACTATCTTCAGTCCCAGTACCCCACATTGAGTCTACATCAGATGAGTGTCTTAGATGTTGATTGGAAAAAGTTAGGCGATCATCCTTTGTATGTCATTGGAAATTTGCCGTATAATATCTCCAGCCCAATTCTTTTTGGTTTATTAGCCGCTCACAATGTGATCGCTGAGGCTGTGCTCATGGTGCAAAGAGAGGTTGCCGACCGAATTGTTGCTAAGCCAAGTACAAAAGAGTATGGAATTCCAAGTGTCATAGCCCAGTTGTATTCTAATCCTACGAGACAATTCAATGTTAGCCGCGATGTATTTAATCCAAAACCAAACATTGAGAGTAGTGTCATTCGTTTAGATTTCAAAGGTGTATCAGTGCCAGATATAGATCTAGGGTTTTTACATGCAGTTGTCCGGGCTGGATTTAGTATGCGACGAAAAGTTCTTCGTAATAGCCTTCGTAAATGGGACATCGACATCCCAGATCAATGGAAACGATGTCGGGCTGAAGAATTGTCTCCAGAAGATTATGTGAAATTAGCCCGTTATTTTCTTGAGCGCAAGGGTTCGTCAAGTGAGTCTATGTACAATCTGTGATCCAATGATAAATGATGAAGTGAATGAAAATATTGTACCGCAGGAATTGGACGGTGCAATTATTCAACAGGTTGAATTACAACTAGATCAGCTCAATTCAGAGGGAGCGGCTAAGCTATTGCAGAATTTTCATTCAGCCGACATCGCACGCTTAGTTACTGGACTCAGTCAGCAACATGGCATTGAATTGATCCTGTCGCTCCCATTGATCACAGGAGCTCGTGTACTAGCAGAGTTAGATGAAGTATTGTGTGCAAGCTTGCTATCTGAGGTTCCTAGCCAGCGAATTACATCACTTCTAAATGAATTGGAATCAGATGATGTGGTTGATGTCTTAGGAAATCTGGACGAAACATTACGTCAGAGAGTCTTGCGTGTTCTTGAGGATCGGGAGATTGTCAGGGATCTCTTGGAATATGATGAAGAGACCGCTGGCGGAATAATGGCCATTGAAGTCGTTGCTGTCATGGCAGATTGGACGGTCGCTGAGGCCACTGAAGAAGTTCGCAGAAACGCTGATAATTCAGAGAATCTATATGTTGTTTTTGTTACAGATCAATTCAAACGTCTCAAAGGGTTTGTAACGATTCGTAGACTTCTACTTTCTCCCTCTCACGCACGAATTGAGGATATGATGCGAACCGATATTCGCTATGTCACAACAGATGTAGATCAAGAGGAGGTCGTTAGAATCATGGAAAGATATGATTTGGTATCGCTTGCTGTTGTTGATGAGAACCAAAGTTTGGTAGGTCATGTGACATTTGATGATGCGATTGATGTAATTCGTGAAGAAGCTGAAGAGGATTATCAGCGTCTGAGTGGAATCACTGGTGATGCAGATCCCACCGATTCAATTTATAGGATTACGCGGGGCCGTTTACCTTGGTTAACATTAGGAATGTTGGGTGCTATTTTTGCTGGGAGTGTGATTGGTGTATATGAAGAAAATATTCGCAGGGCATCTGTACTTGCAGCATTTATTCCTGTGGTGATGGCGATGGCAGGAAATGCTGGAATTCAGAGTTCAGCCATCATTGTTCAGGGTTTAGCATCAGGCGAAGTTTGGTCAATTAATATACTACGACGAATCAGTAAAGAGCTCTCGGTGGCGATCGCCAATGGGTTTGCCATTGCAGCGGTCATGGTTATAGGTGTCTTATTGCTTTTTGAATTGGTTTCTGGGGTTTGGCCTTCTGCGGTCATTCATACTCCCGAACCCGTGAGATTAGCGCTTACGGCTGGGTTATCAGTGTTTATTGTGATGATTCTTGCAGCAGGTATAGGCACGACTGTTCCCTTAGTTCTTAACCGCATCGGAATTGATCCAGCATTAGCTACGGGTCCGTTTATCACTACCAGTAACGATATCATAGGACTCGTAGTCTTTTTTATGTTGGCATCAGTTATATACTTGCCCTATATTTAGTCTCAACTACCAGAGGTGAGGGTAAAAAGTCGTTGAGAGAAGCAAAAGACTTTAGTTTAGGGATGGTATAAATTCAATTCTGTGCGTAGTTCTTTGGATATTTCTGTTCGCACGTTAAGGCCGGTTCAGTGATTAATGTTCTGAAGGATGTAAATCTTCTTCCTTTATACGGGTGCCCGACATTGAAACTAACCCGACTTCTTCTACATCAAATGAGCCAATCATTGAATCATCGTCTAATGTAAGAGAGGCCGCAATTGTGCCATACTCCGCGTAGTGAAACATGAATGCCAGATCATTGCCAATTACGCTAATGGAATCAATCGTGATAGGCTGAGGATCAAATTCTACAGTCAAGATGGCTGACCATTTTTCTTCAGAACTGATAATCGTTAGTGTTCCAGAAAAAATCTCGTCGGTTGTAGAGATCGTCAGAGACCATGTTCCTTCTGGAGTATGATTTTTATCAGGGTTTGGTCTTTTGGTGTGTGCATTTGCATCAGTTGAGGCAATGAACCAAAAGAAGAGCGTGATGAGAATAGAATGGGAATATAGTACCATGATAATTGGGAATAAAGCGAACGGGTTTTAACGAGAAGATTAGGATGGCTTCAGTTTTAATTCATTGATACGTTGAGTAATTTCTATACGTCCCGTAGAGCGATAGGGCTCTGGTAGTGATTCCCTACTGGTACTTTCAAGGACTGCCACTAAGGCTTGGAGTTCTTTTTCTTCTGTATTTGCTGGTGGAATGAAGTCATCCACAACAGAGCTGAGGATTTCGGCAGTCACGGCGGTTGGTGATCCATTGATTGCAGCAGCACGAAATTTGGCCCGAGTTAGTAGTGCCTCCATATCAGCTCCACTGTAGACAGTTACGCCATTTAATAAAGTTTCAGGGACAGAGTCTTCTGAAAGTGTGAGATTTGTTCTTCGCATCATCACTTGGAGTAATTCAAGACGATCTTTGGGTGTTGATGGGTAGAATAGGGCGATATGTTCTTCAGCACGTCCTTGGCGTTTTAAATCAACGGGCATCAAGTCGGGGCGCGCAGTGATCAAAAAGAATATTATCCGACCGCGGTGCTCGGGCTTGCTCATAAACGAGGCGATTTGACCAAAAACACGTTTTGAGACACCTGAGTCTCCACTGGCATCGCGATTACCCAGAGCCGCGTCTGCCTCATCAATCATAACAGCCACAGGAGGCATTGCTTCTAGGAGGTTTAGAATTCTCTCTAGATTTCCCTCGGTTTGTCCTTGCCACTGAGACCTGAAGTTTTTAAGTTTGACCATGGGGATTCCAATCTCGTTAGCAAAACATGTGATCAAAAACGTTTTTCCGGTCCCGACTGGTCCGCTGACTAAGTATCCCATAGGCATCACTTCATGCAGTCCTTGTCGTAATGCTGCAGCAGCCTGACGCAGGTGAGTTTTAGCTTCGTGATGCCCGGCTACATCATCAAGGTTGCTGTTGGACTCAACAAATTCAAGCATTCCGAAGGCAGACTCTTCAATCATCACTTTTTTTAGTTCGGAGAGATGATCAAAATCAAGGCGGGATTTGTTTTCTAGGGTATCTGCTAAGATGGTTCGAAGTTGAGTATAACCAAGTCCAGGAGTATTTTGAGCAAAGGCTTCAAGTGTTAATTCGGAGTAAGTCTCATAGCGTCTCAAAGAATCTTTTGTGAGCCATTGAGCAAATGCTAATCGATCATCTTTTTCTGGAAGTGGGATAGTGATTTCAGCAGTCCAAGGGCTTTGAACATGTTGTTGATTGAGATCGCTGAGGTTTTCTGTAATCAAACAGATGGTAAAATCGTGTTGTAGGAAAAATGGATCATGTGCCCAGCGCTGTAAATTTACCAATGCGCTTCGATCATCAGCAGAGTACATAGATGCTTCGGCCATTGGAACAATTGTTTCTGCATAGTCAATAATACAGGCTATTCTTTTTCCGCTACTTAGGCGTAGGCGGAAATAGTTGTCAAGTATGGCGAGAACTTGAGACGGGTTACGCGGGCGCGTTTTGGCATATTCTGTTCCAAATAAGTTATCGTGACCCGAGATCGCACGATTAAAGTCTTTTTGCATTTCGGCATCAAGAAAATGAATTCCTGCCGCGCGATCATATAGAACGACGATATCTCTTGCTGCAAATAATTCTTGGGCTAAGAAATTAATAAGTCCTATGTAGTCAGCGTTCCCTGTTTCTGGATTTTCACATCTTACAAGATCTCGTACATTCCCATGCAGAATAAACTGGATCAACGTTTTAGTGAAGTATTTTCTAGTCAATAACTGTGCCCAGCGTGGATAATGAGAGATCAGATGATCAAATTTTGATGGAAAGTTTAGATCGTTCATTGTAAGTCAGTCTGAGATGTGTATTCTCCCTCCCAAATTCATTTAATGAAAGGTTCTACCGAAATCTGTATGGAATGATTGATTTGGGAAATAATTATATACAGTCTGTCCGAAAAAGATTAAATCCATGCTGATGCCGACCTCTTGACTCTACAACCCTTCACGCACATCTAATGGCAGAAGTCAAATCTAAGTTTGATTAGTTCCTCAATATTACTATTCACTGAAAATCAAATCTGAACATAGTTCATTCCACGGTCGTTTTACCTCTCAGGAATCCCCCTACTACTTAAAATAACGGAAGTCCGAGTTACTGTGTAACAATTATGTTAAAGATCAATTGAATGAATTTCATCATAGGGGTATTACTTACTCTTATAGGTTACTATGTTCTCAAGGCCCTGTGGAGACTATATAAAGTGGTAGAGTCCGATCGGCCTAATCGTACAAACCAAGTTAAACCCAAGAGGCGGTTTTCAGATGAGCTTGGCAAAGATCTTAAAGTTGAAGACGCGCGATGGCGAGATCTGTCGTGAGACTAAATCCCGAATTTGAACGATAATCTATGACGACCATCAACCGCCATACCCCCTTTTTTGGCGGGGCGAAAAAGGGACTTTAAAGCTGCACTGACAGCTGCATCTTCAAGTCCATAGCCAAGCTCTTCAACAAGCGTACGTACATTTCCAGATTCGCTGAGTAAATAGCGTTCAAGAATTTGAGGGGATTGAACATTTCCAGATTTATCAACCACAACACTGATGATTACCTCTGCTCTAACTCGCTTTCGTTGAGCAGGTCTAGGATATTCTGGGGTCACGATTCGGATTGGTTTCGGAGGAGAAGGATTGTCAATTGTAAGAGATGAAGAACCTACGGAAATTATCGGAGGTTCACTCAAAGTCTCGTTAATCTGTAAAGGATCCAAATCAGTTAGAGGATCATCGGGAATGATCATATCAACAGGTTTGATCACTGGTGGGAGAGGGGCAACTGGAGGTGGTGTGGGCCTTGCCTGATGTGTATTAACAACTTCCTCCATTTCAATTGCTTCTGGATTGATGTACACTATATCTATCGGACTATCCATTGAAGTGAGCGGCCAGAACTTAATGCTAAGCACCACAAGGACTTGGGCAATGATCAGAGTACCGAGAATTCTAAAGGTATAACCGTCTCGATCAATGAGTTGACGTAGCATTGTTCACTTGATCTATGGTATAGTCATGGACTCAGGAAAGAAATTTTACCTCAGTAGTGAGATCGCTCAATAGAATCAGTCACAGAAAAGACTGAATCGTTATAATTGATAACAACTTCAATGAATAGCTCAGTATCATCAAAAGGTCCGTTTTTCAAAGGATATTGGCCAAATTAGTCATCAAACACATTGGAAGTTCATCCTGTGATCAAGAAACTTAGCACTCAATGAGTTCATTACCAATATAAATCTAATATCATTTAATGATTTATGCATCAAAAAGGTTGGACTATCTATCATAATACTTAAGAATGGCATTTTAATTCGGCATGCTCAAGTTTGATAATGCCTTCTTTCCCATAATTGGGCATTGAACATCAAATAATAGATCAAGGGGAGCTTTATTCCATCTTAATTTTGATTGCATAATATTATGAATTTTGTAATGATATTACCGATAGTTCACTAAAACATTAAAGCTTTTCAATGATCAATGGAATAGAATTAACAAATTACGATACGAGATGATCGGAACCGATGATTCTTAAGTTCGTAAACCCCTTTCTGTCATGGTATCCATTATATCCCCCAACCACACTCACACTCTATTACCCCAATTGCCCTTTGAATTTATATGCATGTATCATTCTAATCTGTTGCCATCTACTTGTGGATCATCCATGATGCGATGCTGAGGCTTAGCGCTATAATATCCCCCTGTCTTAGAGCGAAACTTATGGTCCACCTCAATGTGCAGGCTAATTCAAAACCAATCTTCGTTTATATAGAGCTCTTCAAACGGTGTGCTTGTTTATCACTGTCCGCACATGAAGCATCACAGACACATAGGTTAAATGGTTACGATCATCATGGAACACTGGTTGTTGCATGCTAAACTCAGTTACAGAATCTTGAATATGTGTGTGATTGGCTTCCCATCTATCTTGAACATCGTCATATTTTGCACGCACATTTCAGTTCACAGATACAGAGAATCACATTCTTCTGTGCCCTCATTGACGGTTTTTCCCACGATCCAAATTGATGAGCTTTGAGACCTCACCTTCAAAATTAGCACTGGCAGACGGGACGGTAGTCGCTGGAGTAGCTATTGGTGCTCAAGGTGAAAGCGGCGGAGAACTCTGTTTCAATACCAGTATGACGGGTTATCAGGAGATCCTTACCGATCCATCATATCATGGCCAGATTATGATGATGACCTATCCTCATATAGGTAATTATGGAGCGCATGATGATGATACCGAAGCATCCCAACCTATGGTTTCAGCACTGGTTGTTCGCGCCTTTTCACATGATTATTCCAATTTGCTGGCTCAGGAATCCCTCCACAATTATATGGAACGTCATGGATTGGTTGGAATTACTGGGGTTGACACTAGAAAATTAGTGCTTCATATCCGTCAATGCGGAGTGATGAATGCTGTTATTTCATCTATTGATTGTGATAATCAATCTTTGATTGAAAAGGCTCAACAATGGCCAAGTATGGATGGATTAGAGTTAGCATCAAGGGTAACGTGTCAAGAACCCTATTCCTATTGTGATACAGGCAATCACCGGATAGCAGTCTATGATTTTGGAGTAAAACAAAACATTCTTAGAACATTCGCGTCACTTCAATGTCAGGTAAAAGTTTTTCCAGGCTTTACATCAATTAAGGATGTATTGTCTTGGGAACCAGATGGTGTATTTTTTTCCAATGGCCCCGGTGATCCTCGTGTGATGCCTGATTCTATTGCGACTGTTCAAGAAGCAATGCAGACTGGAATCCCATTATTTGGAATTTGTCTCGGACATCAATTGATGGCATTAGCCCAAGGAATTGACGTATTCAAGATGTATGTTGGGCATCGAGGGGCAAACCAACCCGTTAAAAATCTTTTGACGGGAAAGGTTGAAGTTACCACACAGAATCATGGATTTTCAATTGATCCAGAATCCGTCACTTCGGATGGTGCCAAAGTCACACATGTTAATCTTAACGATGATACCGTTGAAGGCTTAAAGTTTAAGAAGTTTCAAGGATTTAGTGTACAGTATCATCCTGAGGCATCTCCTGGTCCACATGACAGCCGCTATTTATTTGAAGAATATATTAAAATGTGTTCAAGCCCATCCTCTGATTGATGCCACGGCGTACAGATATAAAAAAAATTCTACTTATTGGTTCTGGACCAATTATTATAGGTCAAGCCTGTGAGTTTGATTACTCTGGAACTCAGGCATGCAGAGCGCTCCGGAAAGAAGGATATGAGGTAGTCTTAGTCAACTCAAATCCTGCCACAATTATGACTGATCCGATTACGGCCGATCAAATCTATTTGGAGGAGTTGACAGCTCAATCTATCAGAAAAATTGTAGAGAAAGAACGTCCTGATGCTGTCTTGCCTACTATGGGAGGACAGACAGGTTTAAACTTGGCTGATGAGCTTCAAAGGCAGGGCTATTGGGAAGAGCAGAATGTCAAAGTCATTGGAGTAGACATTGATGCAATTCATATCACAGAGGATAGACAACAGTTCCGTGATTTGATGGAAGAGATCGGTGTTGATCAAGCGAGAAGCCGAGTAGCAAAAAGTTTGCTAGAAGCCAAAGAAGTCATTCAATCACTCGGAGGCTTGCCAGTTGTTATTCGCCCCTCATTCACACTTGGTGGCGCAGGAGGTGGAATCATTTGGAGCCCCAAAGAGCTTGAGCGCAAAATTGTGCGTGGATTAGAGCTTTCACCTGTTCATGAAGTACTCGTTGAAGAATCAGTCTATGGTTGGAAAGAATTTGAACTTGAATTACTGCGGGATCAAAACGATAATGTGATCATCATTTGTACAATTGAAAATGTTGATCCGATGGGTGTGCACACTGGCGACTCTGTCACCGTTGCTCCTTCTCAAACTCTCACAGATAAGCAGTTTCAGCATATGCGGGACACCGCAATTCGCATGATGCGCTCAATTGGAACCTTTGCAGGAGGGTGTAATGTTCAGTTTGGAATCAATCCAGTTGATGGGCGCATGATCGCTATAGAAATCAACCCAAGAGTTTCGCGTTCATCCGCTCTCGCATCTAAGGCCACAGGGTATCCAATTGCCAAGGTAGCAGCTAGGTTGGCGGTCGGATATACCCTAGATGAACTCAAAAACGATGTGACAGGCACCACGAGTGCTTGCTTTGAGCCCGCTATTGACTATGTCGTCACTAAAATTCCTCGCTGGAATTTTGAGAAATTTGAAGGGGTTGATGAAGAACTCACCACCCAAATGAAGGCCGTCGGTGAAGTCATGGCCATTGGTCGAACGTTTACAGAGAGTATTCAAAAGGCTTGGCAAAGCCTTGAAATTGATTATGCAGGCTTAGGTGCTGACAGAGAAAACCCCAAACGCCCTCATGTTAGGGAGCGATTGCGGAAATCTTATTGGGATCGCACATTGCAAATCAAGAATGCCTTCATCCACGGAGCTTCAATGGATGAAATCTATGATATTACCCGTGTCGATTATTGGTTTCTGCAGCAAATTAAAATGCTTGTAGACTTGGAAAAAGAAATTGCTCAGTTACGCCTTCAAGACCTGACTGCGGAAAAGCTTCGCAATCTCAAAAGACATGGATATTCTGACGTTCAGATTGCTTGGCTCCTAGCAGATGATGTTACAGAAGAAGAAGTGCGTACCTACAGGGTGTCGCATCAAATTGAATCGAAATTTTTATTGGTTGATACCTGTGCAGGGGAATTCCCAGCCCTAACCCCATATTTCTATTCATCCTACGAAAGTGGAACTGAAAGTAAGGTATCAGACAAGAAAAAAATTATTATACTTGGGAGCGGACCTAATCGTATTGGGCAAGGTATTGAATTTGATTATTCTTGTGTCCATGGAGTACAAGCCGTTCAGGAAATGGGCTATGAAGCCATCATGGTTAATTGCAATCCAGAAACTGTCTCAACTGACTTTGATATTGCCGATAAACTTTATTTTGAGCCAGTCTATTGGGAAAGAGTTCTTGATATTATTGAACATGAGAAGCCAGTTGGGATCATTGTTCAACTTGGAGGCCAGACGGCCTTAAAACTGGCAAGTAAGTTGTCCGAACATGGTGTGAAGATCTTTGGAACTTCATTTGAGCAGATGGATCTGGCCGAAAACCGAGGTAAATTTTCTGAAATCCTTAAAGAATTAAAAATCCCATTCCCACCCTATGGAATCGCCCGCACGGTTTATGAAGCTGTGCGCGTAGCAGAATCGATCGGGTATCCGATTCTTGTGCGCCCCAGTTATGTTTTAGGAGGGCAAGGAATGCGAATCGCCATTAACAAGGAAGAGGTTGAACGGTATGTCACTGATATCTACAAGTTGATGCCAGACAATGAAATTCTTCTTGATTTATTCTTGAATAATGGAATTGAAATTGATGTCGATGCGGTTCGAGATGTGGATGGAGATGTGTGGATCACAGGTATCATGCAGCACATAGAACCTGCTGGTGTTCACTCTGGAGATTCAACGGCAGTCTTGCCTCCTCACTCTTTGAGTGAGTCAGTGATAGAATTAATCAGACACTATACGATTCTGATTGCTAATCGCCTTGAAGTTCTCGGTCTCATGAATGTCCAAATGGTTGTACAGGACAATTCAGTTTATGTCATTGAATCCAATCCAAGAGCTTCCCGCACCGTCCCGTTTGTGGCAAAAGCAACGGGCATTCCAGTAGCTCGCATTGCGAGCAAAGTGCTTCTAGGAGCAAAACTTGAAGAATTTCGTAGTCAAGGTATGTTAGACTCTAAACTTGAGGGTTACGCGATCAAAGAACCTGTATTCTCATGGTCTAAATTTCCTGAGGTTCGTAAAGAGCTTGGTCCAGAAATGAAATCTACGGGCGAAACAATTGCATTCGTGGATGCACTGACAGATCAACACTATAAACGCCCCTACGAAATGCGTAACCTCTATCTCTCACGCTAATTGATGGCTGGACACAATAAGTGGTCAAAGGTGAAGAGGCAAAAGGCGGTCACCGATATTAGGCGCTCCAAAGCCTGGGCGGTGATTACACGCGATATCATGGTATCTGCTCGTGAAGGAGGCAAAGATCCTCAGATGAATCCTCGCTTATCTCTTGCCATTCAGAAAGCAAAGAATAAGAATATGCCCAAAGATAACATTGAACGGGCTATCAAACGCGGAGTTGGAGAAATTGAAGGACAAGACTACAAAGAATGCACTTACGAAGGGTACACACCTCATGGTGTTGCCGTGATCGTGGATGCATTAACCGACAATACCAATCGAACCGTTGCTGAGGTGCGAAGCATCTTTTCAAAAAATGGTGGAAATATGGCAAAATCTGGGAGCGTCGCATATCTGTTTGAGAGAAAAGGTTTCATTCAGATCTCCTCAAATGCTATTGATGAGCTAGATCTGTTGGAGTTAGTTGTTGATGCGGGTGCGGAAGATGTGGAAAAAGACGATGGAACATACGCCGTGATTACACCCGTGGAAGCGTTTGATATAGTTCAGACTAAAATCTCCGAGGTCGGAATCAAGATTGATGACTCTCGTCTGGTTCGCATTCCCATGTCAACGGTTCAAAAAACATCAGATCAGATTCGTCAAACCGAATCCCTAATTGAAAAGCTAGATGACTTACAAGATGTGCAAGAAGTATTTACCAATCTGGAGACATAATGTTAGTCATGGGAATTGATCCAGGTTCAGCCCAAACGGGTTATGGAATCATAGATCAACATAATCATGTCAAAGGCTATGGAGTCCTATCCTTTAGTGGAGATCACATGGTGCGTATTCATGAAATTTACCGTCAAGTATCCCAATTAGTGGAACGCTACAAACCCACCACATGTGCTGTTGAAATGCCAGTATATGGGAGTAACCCGCAAGCAATGCTCAAACTTGGGCGTGCCCAAGCTGCAGCCATGCTGGCAGTCCTTAATCATGGTATATCTGTTGCGCAATATACCCCAAAGATGGTGAAGCGGTCGATTACGGGCAACGGTAATGCAAGCAAAGAGCAAGTTGCGTATATGATAGAGAGCCTCCTCAAATTCAGTCAATCACCTGATGGAATTTCACATGATGCGACAGATGCACTTGCCGTCGCTGCTTGCCATAAAGAAAGGGAGTCGACAGATAAAAAAACGGACTCCCCCCATTACAGTGGGTGGGCAGCATTTGTGCGTCAAAACCCTGATCGAGTGATTTGAAATATTTATGCAGTTTCTGAAACATTCAGGTAAATGTTACATTTAACTATGTTAATGTCTAAATCTCAGTAATTTTGCCTAAAAAATCAAAGAAAAAGCCTCTAAGCATCCTTGAACAGCTTCCAGTTGTGCAAGTGTTTCACTGGAAAAGTAGATCTAAGCCTGCATTGAAAAAAGGAGAACTAGTTTACTACGGGCCTTTTCCAGCCGCCTATGGAATTGGAGAGGTTCAAACTGTGAACAAAGGCCTTGTTGTGGTTAACTTTGGTGGGAAGGGAAGTTCTCGGGTTCATGAAGATGTCATCCATGAGCGCTATTTAGTTCCATTTGAAGATACGACACTAAAGCAAGCGAGCTAGTTTAATAGATCCTATATTGGGGATCTATGGATCAGAGCTTCCTTTAGTGATAGAGCTGTATAGGATGAATTCGCTAATCCTAAAAAATGTTACCAAACGATTTGGTGATGTTGTTGCGGTATCTGATATTTCGTTTAAAGCTAGGCAAGGGAGGATTCTCGGGCTATTAGGCCCTAATGGGGCGGGAAAGACAACGATCATTAGAATCGTAACAAGCATTCTTAATCAAGATAGTGGTGATGTTCGCTTACATGGACGCAGTGTTGGTCTCTGGAGTCAAGAGCAGATCGGTTATCTTCCTGAGGAGCGCGGTTTGTATAAGAAGTTGAAAGTAAATGATCAACTTCAGTATTTTGCGGAGCTTAAAGGAGTGCATCGAAAAGAATCAAAGGATCTAATCAAATATTGGTTAGATCGTTTGGGTTTAGGGGAATGGGGGGAACGCAAGGCACAGGATCTCTCTAAAGGAATGCAGCAAAAGATTCAGTTTATTGCAACCATCCTGTCTGATCCACGAGTCATTATTTTAGACGAGCCTTTCAGTGGGCTTGATCCAGTGAATGCCGAACTTCTCAGTGACATCATCGCTCATTTCAAACAGGAAGGACGTATCATTTTATTTGCAAGCCACCGTATGGAGCAGGTTGAAAAAGTATGCGACGATATTTGCTTGATTGCAAAGGGCCAATTAATACTCAGCGGTGATCTCATAGAGGTTAAACGTCTGTTCCCCCGGAATAAGTTGGCTTTAGAATACGCAGGCAATCTTCCTTTCTTGGATTCAATGGAGAAGCGTGGTGAGATACAGATTTTAGAACGCTATGAAGGCGGATGTTTACTTGGTATCAATCAGCCGTGTAAACCAAAGGAATTACTAAACCAATTATTGAAGTTGGAGGATTTTGATTTGTATCGATTTGATCTTCTTCAGCCATCACTCAACGAAATATTTATCCGAATGGTTGGGGAGAATATATGAGGCGTAAGAGCTTACTGATTATTCGGAGCGAGTTTATGCGTCGAGTAACCTCAAAAACATTTATAGTCACAACCTTGTTAGGTCCTGTACTTTTCGTGGGGTTTATAATTGCTATCGGTGTAATTTCATTAACCTCTATTGAAGATGACTTGTTTGAGGATCAGATTCATAGGATTGCCATTATTGATCAAACGGGGGTATTGAGTGATCTTGTTTTGAGTCACTACATAGGTGCACATTCTCTGATTATTGAAGATCATGAAACGGCTCTTAATGAGATGTTCAATGGTGGTCTTGATGCGTATATTCTCATTCCAGAGGAGGTGCTTTTTGGAAATGGTGATCCCGTGCTCTATTCTAAAGAGGGCAATTTCTATGGGATTCAATTAGCCATGCAAAGCGTGATTGACAAATCGTTAAAGGATTATCTCTTATCAGAGGAAAATGTCCCCGATCATGTTCGGTCTATCTTGAATCGTTCGGTTTTTTTGGATTTGATTCAGTTGGGGGAAGACCAGCAAGAACCAATCTACGAGGGTGAAGACGTTGAATTCGGCTATGTGATGTTTGGTGTAATTTTAGGAATGATGATGTACATTGGGATAATGATTTATGGAACATTAATTCTCTATGGAGTCATTGAAGAAAGAAGCACCCGAGTTGTTGAGATCATTGTTTCCTCAGTTCGCCCATTTGACTTATTGATGGGTAAGGTTCTTGGAATCGGTTTGGTAGGGTTTGTTCAGATTGCGACTTGGATGGTCATGATTATTGGAGGAATGGTTCTTACATCTTTAGTGATGGCAGGATTCATTGATCCAATGATGTATGGCATAGAGGTAGCCAATGAGACACAAGAAATTCTGTCATCCATTAATATGTTCTTACCAAATGTCACGCCATGGATGATTTTATGCTTTATCCTCTTTTTTATTGGTGGCTATCTTCTGTACGGTGCCTTGTTCGCTGCGGTCGGATCTCTGGTTGACTCCCCTCAAGAATCACAGACTCTATTGATTCCAGTTATGATGCCCTTAATTGTATCCGTGACGTTTTTATCGTCAATTCTTCTTAATCCTAACAGTCATTTAGCCATTGGGCTATCACTTTTTCCACTGACTTCCCCAGCTCCGATGATGGTTCGTCTTGCGTTAGGAGCAGTCCCTACCTGGCAAATTCTTCTTTCGTTGGGATTATTAGTTGCTTCAATTTTTGGATCAATTTGGGTCAGTGCTAGAATTTATAAAGCCACTGTTCTGACCTACGATAATAAGGTATCGTTAAAGACGATTTTCGGCTATCTTAGAGGGGTGTAAACAATTCTGGGCGTTTGAAGGAAGCCTCCAGATTTAGAAGAATTTCTTTACGATGGAGACCTCCAAGATACCCTGTGAGTTTCCCGCTTGATCCTATGACACGATGGCATGGATAGATAATGGGAATTGGATTCACTCTATTTGCATGTCCCACTGCACGGGCAAGATTTACATTTCCCAGCTTTCTTGCTAACTGACCATAAGAGCGGGTTTCGCCATAGGGAATGGTCTTCAATAATGCCCAGACACGTTTCTGAAATGGTGTTCCCTGAGGATCTAACTCCACTGAAAATGATGTTAATTTTCCTTGAAAATAGGCTTCTAGTTCATTAGCAACGTTTTCAAAGCAAGCACCGACTGGTTCAAAATCTAAGTGACACCCGTAGTACAAATTAGTGAGTCCATGAGGTGAAAACAAGAGCGTGAGTGGCCCGACAGGCGATTCATTAATGACTCCACAAGTAGTCATTGGTGGGACATTTAACATGGTTAGTGCGTAAAATATAAGTTAAACTTGAAGATAATATTATTTGAAATTATTTTATGGAGACTAAGGTATACGAGACGGGCGATATGATTCGCGTATTAGAGATCAAGGCAGATGCCAGTGATCTTGAAAGTGATACACGATTAGCAACACAAAATCTCAAAACACATAGCAGGCTTCAAGGGTTTCGACCTGGACATGCTCCCACGAAGCTGATTCGTAAACTCTTTCGCAAAGAGTTAGAAAAAATCATCGTAGACGGTCTCATCAATGAAGTTATAAAAGATAAGGTTGCCGATAACAATGAATATAAAGTAATTAGTAATCCATCAGAAATTACTCGTGAATATGAGTTAGACGGAGATCTTCTAGTTCGATTAGAATTTTTTGTCCTTCCACAACTCACACTCAAAGATTTTAGAGGACAGCCGTTGGATATACCAGTCTACAATGTGACCGATGAATTGATTGACCGCTATATCAAAAATTTATTTGCTATTCATTTAACCCCTAGACCACTTGCGTTTAATGAACGCGTTGGCATGAATTCTGAGGGTAAATTTGATCTCGTTAAATTTCAACTCATTGAGGTTGATTCCAAAACTCATCAGGTTGTGGTAGGGGGAGACATGATTGAAGAGGGCATTTTTAACTTTGGTGCAACGGATGAGCACAGAGCACCAGAATTTGACTATTATCAATCAAAATTGACTGGTAAATTCGTAGGTGATGTTTTCTTTATTGAAATTCCAGAAAATTCGCCAAAATCGCTGGAAAATAACAATGATCCTCAATCATACTATCGGATCAAAATTATAGAAGCATATAGATTTGATTGGCCCGAAATAGATGATCTTTGGGCCAGTAAACTGAGCAACAATGTCGTCCAATCTGCTGAAGAATTCCACCAATGGGTCGCCAATAAATTAAATGACAACTATAACACCTTGAGCAGAAACGCGGCATATGCCAAGATTAAAAAATCCTTGCTCAAATTGCATCCTTTTTCACTCCCATCAAATTTGCTAGATGCGTTAGATATTGATGATCATATCGTTGAAGAGGTAAATAAGAATGAAGAGTATAAAAAAATATTATTTCAAAACTATGAGTGGAATTATTTTGTAGATGCCGTGCGTGAACAACTTGAAGAATTCCTAACCACTCATTCCCCTGATTCTCAGCCTGTTACAATTCCAGAGATACGAGCTACAGTAGACGAGGAAAACCTGATGCTTTACCTAATGCATCATTTTGAAAAAAAATATTGTGATGTATTACCTGTACCTTTCTTTTCCGATTATTCAAATAAGGAGTTAGCAGTACAGACCAAACCTAATCTCTATCTATCCTAATTATGGTGATCAAATGGTTAATGACTTCATAAAATTTTCAAAAAGTCTGCAATTACCCGAGAGTATATATACCAAGGGACTTGGAGATCTTCCTATAAATAATCTAGTCCCGATGGTGGTTGAGCAAACGTCCCGTGGAGAGCGTGCCTATGATATATTTAGCCGCTTACTCAAAGAGCGAATCATCATCCTTGGAACCCCAATCAATGATGTTGTTGCTAATCTTGCGATTGCACAGTTGCTGTATCTCACTGGCGAGGATCCAGAACGAGATATTAATATATATATTAATTCACCCGGTGGAATGGTCTATAGTGGTCTTGGGGTTTACGATACCATTCAATATGTGGCTTGTCCGGTTGCAACCATCTGTGTCGGTTTAGCTGCATCTTTGGGGTCAGTTCTGTTATCTGCGGGAACAAATGGCCAACGAGCTGCACTTCCTAACTCCCGAATTATGCTCCATCAGCCCCTTGGAGGTGCACAAGGACAAGCCTCTGACATAGAAATTCAAGCACGCGAAATTTTATGGTTAAAACAGCGTTTATATGAAATCCTATCGCACCATACAGGAAAAGATACAGATACGATTTCTCAGGATGCGGATCGAGATTATTGGCTAAGCGCCGAAGATGCCAAAGCCTATGGCTTGATTGACAATATTCTGAGTCCTCAGGAACTTCCAAGGAAAAAGAAATAGCGTACCGCGTACGGGATTTGAACCCGTGTTACCGGCGTGAGAGGCCGGCGTCCTTGACCCCTAGACGAACGCGGCATCATTGTTGAACCACTTAATCCCTGCATGGGTTGCAATGAAGGTGGAGATGATAGGAAGTCCCTTAATCGGCCTTTCAATTTATTCATTAGTGTGTTGATCAGTTTTTATTATTGGATTTTCAGGTGTGACCATTCATGACTCCATCAATATACTTAGACTATAATGCAACGACTCCCGTTGATCCACGGGTTCTTGAGAAGATGTTACCTTATTTTTCCGAGCATTATGGTAATCCATCCAGCGAGTCACATATGTTTGGATGGACCGCTGGGGCTGCCATTGAAAAAGCACGTCGTCAGGTTGCCGAATGCTTAAATATTTCTCGCCCCACTGAAATCACATTTAATAGTGGTGCAACTGAAGGAATCAACACTGCATTAAAGGGTTTTGCAGAGGCTAATGCACATCGTGGTAAACATATTATTACTGCAAAAACTGAGCATAGTGCTGTGCTTCATGCCTGTCAGTATCTTGAGAAGAAAGGCTGGCGAATTACCTATCTTCCAGTGGATAACAATGGCGTGATTGATCTTAATCACTTGGAAGACTGCATCACTGACCAGACGATCATGGTGTGTATCATGTGGGCCAACAACGAGACTGGGGTCATACAGCCTTTGTCAAAAATAATACCGATCGTTCAAGAGCGCGGTATCCCGCTGATGACCGATGCAACACAGGCGGTTGGCAAGTTACCTATCTCGGTTGAGGGGATTGACCTTTTAGTATGTAGTGCACACAAGGTCTATGGTCCTAAAGGAATTGGAGCCATGTATGTTCGGGGAAAACTTAGATTCCAACCATTGATTGAGGGTGGGGGCCAGGAGCGGGGGTATCGCAGTGGCACTCACAATGTTCCAGCAATTGTTGGCATGGGAGAGGCCTTTTCCTTGGCACATCGGGAATGTAGTCATGATTGTGAGCGCCTTTGTGCACTACAACAGTACCTTGAACATGCTCTCAAAGACATGGTCAGTGAAATCCAAATTCATGGTGAACAAACGAAACGGCTTTCACAAACAAGTAGTATATCATTTCCAGACTTGAATTTGGAGCGTCTTCTACTTTCAATCCGAACATTGGCGGTTGGCACTGGTAGTGCCTGTAAGACAGCAAACTATCAACCCAGCCATGTGTTATCTGCGATGGGAGTTCAAGATTCTTATGCGAAACAAACGTTAAGGATCAGTATGGGGAGGCCGACCACAGAAAAGGAGGTACATCAAGCGACGGACTTGATTCGCGAAGCTGTTGAAGAACTATATCAAAAGAGGTTATTATCAAATGGAAGTTGTTAATCGAGTTGCACAAAGTGGAATAGAGGTTTATGATCTGGAATTGCTATGGCAAGATCCTGAAATTCTGGAATTGGATATCGCAGAATTTTTAGAGCAGGGGATTATCCTACGAGAGAAGCCTTTTCGTTCACAGATTGAAACCTACCACTGGAATGTATTCACAAGTAAACATGTTGCAATTTACTGTAGTTCTGACGCGTTGATCCCCATGTGGGCATATATGCTGATCGGAGCTCATCTTCAAGGTGCGACCAGCATTACCGAAGGACGTAGGCAAGATGTGGTCCGAGAGGTATTCATGGAAGCAATTGCCAATGAGGATTGGAGTAAATATACTGACAGGGTCGTTGTGGTAAAAGGATGTGGTTCAGGAATCGTTCCTGCAAGTGCCTATGCTAAGGTCATTGGGGAGTTACAGAAAGTCGCACGCAAAGTGATGTTTGGCGAACCCTGCTCAAGTGTACCGATTTGGCGCAAACCCAAGAAGGTTTAAAATAATTA
>JAPOTS010000056.1 GCA_026709065.1 Bacteroidota bacterium | reverse complement strand
TTGTACGCCAAACATCCATAGTGCAAACATATTGAAGAAAATATGGCTTAATCCTCCATGCAAGAAACTATATGTGACCAACTGAGTCACGAGAAAGAATTCCACATTGATAGGCCACAATGCAAACCATCTCAGCAATTGGCTATCAGCGAGAAATTGTGCCAAAAACACCAATAGATTAATTATCAGCAAATTCTTAATGACAGGAGGAAATGCACTGAATCCACTTAACCCAGTGTAGGTATAATTAGACATTCAAAATCCTAAGCGTCTTCTATATAGATCATAATGTGTAATTCGCAGGTCTGCAAAGAAAGATTCACTCCCTTCTCTAAATATTGCGGGTTTATACTAAATATAATGAGAATGCGTTCAACTTAACTGATGAGCAAACAATCAAAATCAATACGTCTGAAAAGGGTTTAACTTCATTGCTATGAAACTCACATAGTAAGTTTAGCCTTTTAATTGTATTTTCATTTATGTCAGAAAAAACTACCAAATTCCGTATTCCTTTCATCACCAGTTATTACGAACTGCTACTTGGTATTTTTCGTAAGCCTGATATAGCTCGAGCTGTATTGGTTTGGAGCATCCTCTTTTTTCCAATGATGTTGGGTGCACTTTTTTTATTGGCTTATATGTTCATCCTTTATAGGGATACCCCATCTCTCACCCAAATTGAAAACCCTGATTTATCCTATGCCAGCGTCGCTTACACCTCAGACGGTGTAGAGTTAGCTCGGTTTGGCCGTCAAAATCGTACTTGGATTGCTTATGACTCAATTTCGGTTTACGCTCGAGATGCTTTGATTTCTACAGAAGATCATCGTTTTTACTCTCACTGGGGCATGGATCTTTTTAGGACAATCTCTGCCGCAAGTCAAACTTTACTTGGAAAAATAGGACTACCTTTTGCCCGTCAAGGTGGTTCAACCATTACCCAACAGTTAGCCCGTAATCTTTATAATGAACAGATCGGATTTGATGTGAGCATTGAGCGAAAATTAAAAGAGATGGTGACAGCCGTGCGCCTTGAGCATAGCTATGCCAAAAATGAAATCGCTGAGATGTATCTCAATACCATCCCATTTTTATACAATGCCTATGGGATTGAAGCTGCTTCAAGGACGTACTTCAACAAATCAGCAGCTGAACTTAATCTTCTTGAAGGTGCTACACTGATAGGACTCCTTAAGGGAACAACTCGCTATGACCCTGTTCGTAATCCTGAAAGGTCAATGAATCGTCGAAACACTGTTCTGCGTCAAATGATTGCACGCGATAAACTTGATAAGGAGGTCTATGAATCAGTCAAAGACTCGCTTACCATCACAACTTTACGTACATCAGATGTGACTGAAAGCATTGCTCCTTACTTTGCAGAACAGGTCCGCAAGTGGGTGACGAAATGGGGGAATGAAAATGGAATTAACATATATAGTTCTCCCTTAACCATACAAACAACACTTGACTCTCGGCTTCAATCCATTGCTGAAACCGCATCCACCTCTACCCTTAACGGTCTACAAGCTGTCGTTAATTGCGAATGGAGTGCACCACAAAGCCCAAGATTACAATTTGGAGAACAATTAAATCTCTATTTATCCGATTCTTGCCATCAAAACTCCGAAAATCACTGGAAATGGTTTTGGAATCGTAATTCTTCTATCATCAATAGTTTCATTACAGAATCGTCTAGGTTTCAAAACCTTATTAATCAAGGTCATAACCATTCAGATGCATTAAATGAATTGAGAAATAATTCGGAATTCTTGGATTCATTAAAGGCAACAAAAAGCCGTATAGAAACTGGATTTGTTGCGATGGATCCAACGAATGGCTACTTAAAAGTATGGATCGGGGGGCGTGACTTATCCACTGACTGGTATGACCATGTTGGAATTGCAAAGCGACAGGCCGGCTCTGTGTTCAAACCATTTACCTACGCGTGGGCGATTGATAGTGGTTATTCACCCGAAGCCTTGTACATCGATTCTGTATTTAGTTATGTTGATAAGAGTACTGGAGACATCTGGAGCCCAGAAAATTTTAATGATCAAAGTACAGGGGAAATGATTCCTATGCGTGATGGATTATCTCGGTCTTTGAATACCATCACCGCTCAAATCATTGAAGACATCAATCCTGTAAATGTCGCCAAACTTGCGAACTGGATGGGAATAAAGAGTGAGTTGAACCCCGTTCGATCTCTATCTCTGGGAACAAGCGATGTCTCTCTTCTTGAAGTCGTTAATGCATACAGCACATTCGCCAACCGCGGAATCCACACCGATCCTGTGATGGTCACTAGAATTCTTAATGAGTCTGGGCAGGTTTTGTATGAATACCAACCAGTGAAGAAGGAGGTTTTATCCGAAGAGACAACCGCAATAATGATTGATATGTTACGCGATGTCATTAATAAACCTTATGGTACTGGAATCCGAATTCGTAGTCGATATGGTCAAATGGGGTATGATTTTGCTGGAAAAACCGGGACCACTCAAGAAGGAGCAGATGGGTGGTTTATCCTCATGCATCCCGAATTGGTAACTGGTGCATGGGTTGGGTTCAATGACCGTAGAATGACATTTCGGTCAACATGGTGGGGACAGGGAGCCCATAATGCTTTATTTGTCGTTGGAGAATTTTTGGAGGAGCTTAATCAGGATGATGAAATAAAAATGAGTCTTAATGTTACGTTCCCCCCTCCTCCACTACCTCCCCCTACATCGGATGATCGTGTAGAGTGGTGATTGAATTTTGGTCTACAGCTTTTTTAGCCTGCCCCGCAGGCCGTCCTACTATACCAGTGGGTTAATCGTTTTTTTTTGATAGCCTAATGGATATAAATCCAGATCGCCAAGATAGAAGTATATTACATTGGTAAATCGTTGTTGATTTCGGAATCCTCGTGCATGTACTTTGATGGCATTAATCCGACTATTGATGCTCTCATTGATTAAAAAGTCGCGAAGATTTTTAGGGTCACATTCAAAATGTAAGGGTAGACATGGAAAATCGGCCGTTTTAAGCCGAAAAACAGTGTTTAGGCTGTATTATTTGGACAAATATACAAAGTTTACCCAAAATGTTCAAGTTAAATAATTCGCCAGAAATACTATATACAATAGGAGCTTCAAGAATATTTCCTATTGACGGGCACTTTTAATGAGAATTGTGTATATTGGAAGTGCACGGGAACGGATATGATCCCTATTGTCCGTGCGATGTTTCCTTTGAACAACACAAGATGAAACCATGATATACTTTAATTCAGGGTTTAAGAAACCTTTCGCCCCTATTTTTCTTATAGCCTTTGGACTGCTGGTCTTTGTAAGCGGTTGTTATGACAATCAGATTACCGAAATTGATTTGCCTGAACAGAACTCTCTTGATACGCAGGAAGCATACCTGAAGGCAATCGCCAAAGCTCAAACACATTTAGTCAGTCATGCGTCAAGTGCTATGCGCGAAATGGATGAAGAGGAATTTGAAAAGGTGATGCGCAATGTTGAGGAGGTAATCCAACGTTCGCCAATCAAGAATCCTATTCCCTTAAAGATGAAGACTTTGAAGTGAGGAAGTTTTCACAAGAGGAGTATGTGATGCAAAGTGAATGGCACGAAGAAAATCAAGCCGACTTCATAGATGCACTCAGCCCCATTATCTCCCCAGAAATTATGGAGAAAATTTCAGGTTTGGTGAATGAGTTTATGACCGTATACGGCACCGCAGATATTGATACAACGGGCTACAGGTCGATCTTACAGCAAGCAAGTCAGGATGCATTAGTCTATGAATCTGGTAGCTGCAGTAATTCACAGCAAATTACAGTGAATCAGGCGAACATTTGGCCAATGCCGTCCATTGCAAACATAATGGGTTGGTTTCAGGGAAGCGAATCACCAGCCGTCTGTAAGTCTTGCTGCATACACTGTTGCGAATGTTCAGCTGGATGCGATCAAGATCTAACCGAGAGAATTGGGAATGGATTTGGTAATGGAATCTCAGCCTTCGCTGGTTGTGTTGCCTGGACTTGGTGGTCTGGCCCCATATCATGGAGTGGGTGTACTGTTTCCGGCCTCGCGGTCTATGAAGTCGGGATTGCTTGGGCAATCTTTCAGGGAATCAGGTGTGTGTACAAATGCAAAGGAAGACCTGACTGCCAACAATGTCCAAAATCATTCTATCAACCTACATTGGACACTTAGTAGTGGTTAAAGGTTCAAATTTTGAATTTTTAACACGCGGT
>JAPOTS010000077.1 GCA_026709065.1 Bacteroidota bacterium | reverse complement strand
TATCGTGTCCCGGTGAACGTCAAGTCCAACAAAGTACTGAATAGGGGGAGAATGTAAGTTTGATTTCATAGAATAAAAGTTTCGTTAAAGTTACAGCTATGATAAGGCCGGCTACTGAACCTTTCATCCTATTATATCTATTGGGGCTTTTCATTTCCAGTGCTCTGTCTTCAATTTTCCGAAGTTCCGATTTGAGCCCATAGAGCATGTGTTTGCACAGATGATCAGTTCGCATTTCATTGAGCACCTGTTTCGTAACCGCAGGAATGTCAATACGTTTTCCATCCCCGTAGACTCCGCCATATGGCGTAATCTGAAAATTTCCAATTATAAATGCGTTCAGCTGACGTGCTCCTTCCCGAAACCACTTATTCTCGCTACTCTGGAGAGATCTTGACCGTTTGTATATATACTCGGAGGCCTCTCTTTGTAAGAGTAGAGGAATATCATCAAACTGGGTGCATCTTGCATTTATAGACTGAATCCAGTCAATGGCTTCGCGATGCCATCGAGCATTGTTTGCCAATTCGGCAATTGATTGGGGGCTCATGTGAGTCAAGATTTGGGGCATTCTTCCATGGTTATTGTTGTTCATTGAAAGGCTGAATGACTGTTTTCTTGTCATGTAGCGTTGAACAACTGGATCAAATATTTAATAAAGGCATAATTTTTGTTTATGTTCCTAAGATCAAGAAAACAAGTTATGTGCGATCCTAATCATTAACTCGTTTGTTAAATCGCACTACATTGAGTTTCAATATTTTTTTTTGAAACACCTATATTTGAACATGTGTACTCCTTACAATAATTTTATCCAGCGATTAGAGTTGCTCATCCAAAAGAACCCATCGCTGATAACAACCACTCTGAGTAACATATTCACTATGAGGCTGATCGGTAATAAAACCCACGGGGATTTGGCCGAAATAGCAATCAGTGAGTTTGTCAATCAGTACATGTATGATTTCAGTTCCATTCATGTTGGGAAAGACTTGTACCGGGTTAAATCACAAGAGGAAGACATCAAAATAATTGATGACATTAACCAAGAGGAATTTCAGATTAGCCCAAAGCCTATGGCGTAGGCCCATTACAATTATCAACCGACAAGAGCTTTCTAATGTTTCCACGACTTGAGAAAGAGGGAGCGGAGGTTTCTGATAGGTCTGTCATTGAAAGTATATTTTCTGATTCTGCATTCAGCGTTTTTGATGAAATTAATGTGCTTCCCCTGATCTATGACGAGAATGTACAGCGTTGCAACATCATGATTTTCAATTATGACAAAGCCAAGGAAGAAGTTGCCCGCATCGTTCGTATCAATTCTGGAAAGGGAAGAAAACATCCTGTTTACAAATTCTTGAATAATGAAGGAAACTATGTCTGTGAAGTTCGTTATGGTGGAGCCTCTGCGAATGCACTTCAGCGTGGACTATGGACTCACACCAAAAATGGCGCAGAATACTTCAAAAGTATTACGAGTGGATGGATTGATTATTCACATAATTTGATTCTGGTTAAGTTGTTCTCTCATGCTCTGGTTTCAAGTGAAATAGGCCACAAAGAAGCATTGGAAAAAGTAATGGAAGACATTGAGAGGCTTAAAAAAATGGATGGTCACTGATGTTGTCCCGCGCCTCTCTTTTTGAAAACTGTATTGTTGAATCTCCTGAAACAGAAAGTGTCAAGTATATCGGATCAAAGCTAAAACTGCTTCCTCACATACTTGAAATGGTTGCCTGGACGGGGGCAAAGACGATTCTAGATGGATTTTCTGGGTCAACACGTGTTTCTCAGGCCCTGGCAAAGTCAGGATATCAAGTTGTATGCAACGATATATCAACATGGTCAGAAGTGTTCGGAACATGCTATATGTTAAATCGAAATTCGAAGGATGCTTATGATTCCCTAATTCAGGAATTACGGCTCACTCCACCAAAAAAAGGTTGGTTTACACACTACTATGGCGGATATCCTAATGGTGGACTAGCAATTCAAAATGATGGGCTCAAAAGACCTTGGCAAATACATAATACCATGAAGCTGGACGGAGTGCGAGACAGAATAGATGAAATGTGCCTTTCGCCTATTGAAAAATCTGTTGCACTTACTAGTCTTATACTCGCTTTGGATAAAGTAGATAATACCTTGGGGCACTATGTCGCATATCTTAAAGAATGGGCACCAAGATCATACAATAAATTAAACCTTGAGGTCCCCCGAGTCTTTGCTCAAAATACAAAACACATCGTGCTTCAAAAAGATATTTTTGACGTTGTAGATAATTCTGTTGACCTAGCATACTATGACCCACCTTATGGTTCAAACAATGAAAAAATGCCTCCCTCTCGTGTCAGATATGCATCGTATTACCATCCATGGACTACCATTTGTCTCAATGATAAACCAGCACTTTTTGGGAAGGCTAATAGAAGAACTGACTCATCTGACCGCCTTGTAGGCTCTGTATTTGAAGAATTCAGGCGCAATCCTTCAACGGATAAGTATTTCGCTGTTGAGGCAATCGAAAGGTTGATCAAAAAAACTCGTGCAAAATGGATTTTACTGTCTTACAGTTCATCGGGAAGAAGTACCGCAGAGGAGTTGAATGAGATTCTCACCAACAACGGAGAATTAACAAAAGTACGCAGAATTGATTACAGAAAAAATGTGATGGCCGAAATGAAGTGGACACATGACTGGATTAGTGAGTCTCAGGAAAAACATCAAGAATTTCTGTTCTTGGTTAACAAAGGATAGACTATTCATTTATTTAGGTAAAAAATCCAAAGACCCTACATGGTTAATATCAGCCATAATAAAGTTACGAGTGGACACTTTACAGTCTTACCATCAGAAAAAGTATACGGTCAACTATGTTTAGCTTCCACCAATAGCTATCTTCATCTACTGAGTGATGTAAAACTTAAACACATTGAAAAGATATCCAATGAAATCATTCATGGAGTTTTAGAAAACGGAGATCATGTCACTCTACTTGATTGCAACTTTTCAGGGACAAGTCACCAATTGTGATATATGGGATAATCGTATGGATACATCGTAAGGATACCGATAGACAGCGAATCCACCCGATTGATTAACATAAGATCAACTTTACTTGACACCATGCCTGTTCAAAAGACTTTGCATAACCCTGATCAAAACAGTTGTGATCGTGGAATAGAGTGCTGTCAGTTATGGGTACACTGTATAAAGTCCATCTACTATTTAGGCTTGTTGAGCATTTAGTTTATCTGGGATGTGATTCTTGGACAGATCAACGAGGGGGAGGATAAGGAACCGAGACTAAACTCTATCGTATAGATACTTTGTCCCATAAACGCGACCAAAATCAACATTTTTTCAAATCAACACTATAACCCCCATATTGCGAAGTTTTGCAAGAGCCGTCATAGTCCGTAGATGTTTTAGGCAATTATGAATTTTATGTTAAGATTTCAAATTTCCATACTTCCAACCAATAAATCTCTTAACTTTATCGTTGGATAAACGTAGTATTTCATTATCACCTAGTGTTTTCGTATCAGTTCGTGTAACTTTTGTAAGGTTTATATCATTTTTTTCAAGTCTATTTCTATAAAACCAAGCGGTGGACGGGTAGATTTTGTAATATTTTGATCAATGAAAATCCCCCCCCCCCAAATTTTTTTGATGTGCTTTTACTTAGCATTTCACAAAATTCATTACAGGGTTCTAAAGCTAAGGACTCTACAGTTTTGGCTTGTTCATAGCCTATTCATAATTAGGCTATTGTTTGACAGACAAGTCAATAGCCGATCCGTAGAATTAAGTCTTTCAAGTAACGCCAACCTATTTCAGGGAAAACTCGGCTCAACCACAAAGACTAAGTCTCGGATGGTTGATTCTCAGCGTTACTCTAATGCTTTTAACATAGATAATGGTTGTCTAAACAGCAGAGAATTATTAGCTATTCCTGAATTTCTGATTCAAATTTAAAATTGACATGACCTGTCAAGTATTCTACCACTTAAATAGGGTGCTTTATAGATTTGGAGTTTTCACCATAAGGCACCAAACTATACACATGCCTTATAGAAATCTCCTGATGTATGTCAATTCCAAAATGGTCTCTTTTCGCTCTGGATACCACTTGGGTAATATGTGGTTGGGGATAATTCTCACACGATTCTGGCATCGTGTGGTGTTTTTCGCAATGCTTCCTTGTCAATCTATTCTGTTAGGCAGTCTGGATTTATGATATGGATTGGCTTTTCAGAATGTAGAAATTTCATGATTGGAGAACATCTAAAACTGGATTTAAAGTGCACCCGATGTATCCTCTCATCTAATCACTACCAATCTACTATCGTCTAATGAAAATACTTCCGTGTATTTTATTAGCAACGGTCATTACAGCGTCTGCATTTGCACAGGATCAGCTCTTTGAGGATTGTATTTCGGATGACCTATATGTGACACCTGGCACATCAACTCTGATCGACTGTGGAATCCAGACATCCCCTGATTATACGTATCAGTGGGTTAGTCAGAATCCTTCATTACTGGCCTATTTGAGCGATTTAGGAAAAGCTTCGCCAGAATTTCGTGCCCCTGAAAATATAGACTCACCGCTGAACATAGTATACCAGCGAATAGTCTTTGATCAAACTGGAGATCCAGTAAATCAATCTCGTGTGTCAGTGACCGTGCAAAATGGGGGGGGGCTTCAAACTAATGATACCGAGTCAATAATACGGGGGGGGGGAGACCAATTTCTGTTGGATGGCATTTACTCAGGGGCAGGTGTAGCGAATACCATACAGCTGCCGTTTGATGCCGATGGTGTAGTGTCCAGTGACTTACCTTATTTGCAGTGTGCTTCACCTATCACGGTGGAGAGTGGAGCGTTGGTTGAAATTCCTTGTACAGGACTCAATCAATCAGCAGGATTTTTGAATTATCATGTTGAGTTTGATTGGCCTCCATATAGCACGACTGAACTTGTCGCTGAGGGGGAATTTGTGTATATGGTTCGAGCCCCGGTCATTGAGAGTGCTACATCGGTTCAAACGTTAGAGCTATATATTGAAATGCCGAATGTTGGACGGATTGTCTCGGAGCAGGTAGAAATTCATGTTATCAATCGCGCACCTAAACTTCAGTGTCAGGATATCACTGTTGTTGAAGGGGAGCAGGTCAAGGTTCCTTGCTCAATTACTGGTGCGGGTTCACCTCGGATTCAGATATTATCAGATCTAATTTCACCAGAAATATTCAATGATTGGCCTACAATTCCTGTTCCAGAGGTCAACCAAGATAGGTCTGTACTGGTGACCGTACGTGCTTTTGGTGAAGCGAACACTGTTGCAGAAGCGGAATTTCTGCTGAACGTTCAACAAACTCGCGCACCTTTAGATTTTCAACTCGACTGTAAAGAGGAGAAGGGGCATCCCTTGCCCTTTAAACAGTACGAAGGATTGATCCCAGAAGATTTAAGGGTTAGTTGTGTGGTAGAAGATCCTCCGTCAGAAGATTTGATTTGGCAGTTTAGTGCAGAAGCAGGAGCCCCCATTCCCGTTTTTTCACCTGATGAGGACTTTGATCAAGAACGTAATTTATTTATGTTCCTTATTAATTTATTGAATGATGTTGAGGCTGATTTAATTTGGAATTATAAAGTTATAGCGCGTATTGATAGAGTTGACAATGTTATCCCACCAAGCGTAGAATATGATGTTAACATAATGATTCTTGAGAAACCAGACATTATCATTACATGTGGTGATGATATGACGGTACAAACTGGTGAGCTACCTTTAACACTTATATGCGAAGCTGATACAGAGTGGAAACACGATCCAGATCTACAAGAAGATCCTGTTTTTACATATACTTGGGAGGCTGTCGGAGAGAATAGACTTATGGCAGAGCGACTTCTGTCACCAGAAAACCCTAATTATCCTGAAAGTCGAACCTTCAATGTCCCAGATGCTTCGGAGCAAGATGAACCAAGAGCCACATATACATATGAAGTGGATGCCAAAACAATTAACGCAGGCAATACCACAGATCCGCCTGAAAATCTAGGTAGGATTAGTGTTACCGTGATAAATTTGGAGCAACTATCTCTTAATTGCGATAGTCCAATTGAAATATTTGCGGGAGATCCAGATAAACAGTTAAGTTGCACATCTGCGCAGGGTCAGGTTCCAAACCTTTTGTATAAGTGGGAACAACAAGATGGTCCAAGTGACCGACCGTTAAAAGGCTCGCCAGGATCCCCTCCCATTTTTGAAGTACCAATCACAGTTGAGACCACTGAAACCTATACGTATGACATCCATGTTGAGGCCCCCGAGTTTAAGGATTCCGATCCACAGACAGTAGTAATTGAAGTTTTACCAAGATTCATTGAGATTGACTGTGATGATATTACTGTTCGGCCAGGCGATGATCCGCTTCCACTCATGTGCAGGGCAACGACCGACCCCGCACACCCTGATCAACCACTTGATTATACGTGGGAATGGAATTCAGAGAGTGGGCTGTCGCTTCTTACAGGAGATCGCAATAGTGGAATGCCGACTTTCAATGTCCCTGCTGATCAGCCAGAAGCAGTTGTCACATATACGTATATGGTCAACGCATTTTCGCCTGAAGCAACCCCTTCGCCAGATCCAGAGACATTAACGGTTACTATTGAGAAGTATTCAATTTCTTTGGAGTGTCCAGAAGAACTAGTCGTCACAGTCGGGGCATCGCCTCAGCCAATTGAATGTAGCGTCTCTAGCGAAGAAGGCGCGCAATTAGAATACATGTGGGACTGGACACCAACCGAGCGTCTCACAAATGAAGAAACTGGAAGCCCGTTGTTTAATGTTCCATCGCGACAGCAAGAGTACTCATTTTCCTATGACTATAGAGTTACAGTCTCGGCGGAGGGTGCAATTGAAGCCCAGACATCGGTATCGGTCATCGTGCTCAGCCCCTTAGAAGAAATAGTGCAACAAGTAGAGATTACGGTATCAGAATTGGATTTTGGAGTAGTAGGACCCAATGGACAGATCCTGATTGACCCTTCAACAGAGTTGATCTCTGGCATCGTCTACGATGGGGCACAGTCACACTCAGGGCGGATGATGATTGTCGCCCGCGATAGCGTCACCGTCTCCGTAGAACAACTTCCATCAGTTATATTATCCCATGTAGATTCAGGTCGTGAATTGATGCTCATGCCACAATTAGCCAACTCTGAATCCTGTTCAACATTCTCCGCAAATAACCAGACGAGTCGGATTTTGCAGATCTCAATGCGTCCAGATGATTGTCAAATCTTACGGATTGGAGGAGAAATTAACCTTGATAATACCGAGCCAGGATTGTATTCTGGTCAGGTTCCAGTCGCGCTAACGGTTAACGGCCTTGATCAGCTAAAAACTATTCCAGTCGTGGTGAGCGTCGAGCCCGAGCGGCGTACGGTATTATTAGGACCCGAGGGTGTCGGCTTCCGCGCGGCTTCTGGCACTGGAGCCTCATTAGAATGGCAACAAAGCATTAGCATCCAGCCCCAAGTCGCGGTCTTGACTCCGCAGACTCGATCTGGCACCTTTAAGCTTATGAACCCGTCCGTCTATCCTATGGAGGTTGAAGTGGACCTAGAATTTGGCTACAGAGAAGCACGGGAGGATGAGCGATTTTCTGTTGGCGTGACGACTCAAGAAGACGTACAAGGAGATTTAACCTCGATTGTCGCGGTACATCCTACAGTAGTGTTGCTGTCACCTGGGGAAACTCAGTCGGTTCACTATGGTATTGCTGATGATGCTGAGTTGCAAGAACAAGGCTATGCAGGAATGTTTAATTTTACGGTGACTCCTCGCGAATTTATTAACCAAAGCCAGTCTCCCACTACAACCAATGCTAGAGTCACATTTCAGGCACCAGGAATCTATACTTCTCGCCCCGCTCCGATTCAGGCATCGCTGGAATCAAAGACGAATTCAGATTTAGTTCTCCTTCTAGAAACGGGGGGAATCCCATTTTATGGTGAGGTCATTGTGGAGAACGAATCGGGAGATCAGGTAGGAAGATCCCAAGTCTTGATCTATACGCGTAGCCGTGTGCGCATTCAATTGGATTCGCTACCAGAGGGTGATCTGATCCTCAGGTTTGAATCATCTGCCCCAAATCAGGGCTCACCCCCTAATATTATTCTTTCGCCCAATTCATGATATATTCTTTCTTACCTAAAACTATTTTTCGGATTGTCTGTCTCGGTATCTTGATCCTAATAACGGGAATTCCTGTCTTTGGCCAAGATGGATATGTTACGCAACGCGTCGTCCCCGTAGTGCAGGTCAATAGCCAAGAATTCATTCAGTCACTTTTAGAAGAACAGTTCATCCTACCTGAAGAAACTGAGATTGAGTATGCGGTGCTATATGACATCACCCGAGACGGATTTGGATCAAATGATGCGTTGGTTCTCTATCCTTCGCAAGAGCAGTTTCAACTTGGCGCATACCTATCTAGCAGTATTGCAGATGCACTGCGCACTCAAGGCTTAGCCACAGACTATAACCTCGTGACCATTCGTGAGTACGCTGAACTACTCACCGAAGAAGCTGAAAATGAAATGGACCCTAAAAAAGCTCTAGCAAGCACGATGATTCGTACTATTGAGAGTTATTATTCAGACGGAGATTTTCAGGGATATATTTCGCGGAAAGATCAAGATGTGCAAATCTCATTTTGGGGTTATGATGAATCCAAATGGGAATTTATACCTGGTGTGTCTCAGTGTCTCGAGCCCCCAACATGGCAACAATCCGTGACGATCATTGCGCACAAACAACCAGAGATTCGCTCGTTTTTAGATATAGATGGTTGTGTCATTGTTGAGTCGTCTAGCAGTAGTGCCGAAATTTCTTCCCGTGTATGCGATTGAAAAAATGAATGAGGATCGGAGCGACTTAATGGTGTTTATTGATCTCGGCTTCGTGCTTTTAGTGGGGTTTCTGCTCTTGACAGAAACCACGCCCCGCAATAATGTTGCACTCCCTGGAGATGTTGAGCAAGCTCAAAGCCAACCCTTAGAGTTAACGGTCCATAACTTACACTTTTCTGGGGATCAACGCTTCTGGATTGAGGATGGTGTACAGACGTTCTGTGATCTGGTGTCAATACAGTCGCTTGAGGCTTGTATGAGTCAAATCGTTGAGTCCCGCACAGGTGTTGTATTTGTTCTCATTCCGACTCTGCAGGCGAGTGTGCAGGAGCTGGTAGAACTCCTGGATTTATGTGAGTTCAAGAAGTGGACCTGCACCGTTAACAACTGAGTATTCATGACTAATTTATTCCAACATGAAGCTGACAAAAAGGGACAACCAATTACCATTGGGTTGTTCGTACTAGTACTAGGATTTATTGTGATTGTCAGCAACGTCATTCCAATGCCTCGTCGAGATCGCGTGGATCGATCACTAGACCTGATTATGTTGGAGGCCATTGAAATGGCCGTGGCTGCCGAAGAGTCAACCGAACCTCCCATAGAGGATGAAGTTTCGGAGCCCGAAGCCACTGCCGAACAATTAGATGAGCTGTTGTCAAGTTTTACAGAGATGTCATCGTTCAAACTCATTGAAGAGGATGCAACGCAGTCAGATCGAGGAGAGACAGAATCATTGGCGCTTCAAGCGGATTTTGGATTGGATTTTGGTGGACAAGATGATCTGGGCATTTTTGGAAGTAGCAGCTCAAACGATCTGGATCCAAATCTCGCCCCTCAAAAATCCACCGCATCATGGACGCTGAAACCCAATATCGTAACTGGATCTGTTTCCGTCGGCAACTCCCAACTCAGCTCTGGAGTTGATGTATCTCAAGCTGAGTTAGTGCTTCGCCCCGATCAACCTGACCGTCTTGTAGAATCCATTGTTGAAGACTTTGATGAAGATGTTTCTCTGACCTCGGAAGAGATTATACGAGAGAATGCCGTGATTCGCTGGATGCTGGAGCGTCTTAATGAATTAGATCGCCCTGTTCGAACCGTCTTTGAGCAAAAATCTTCAGATTTGACCATCAATGAGATGGTCATCATAGGTCCCAACACCTATAACCTGCAGATGATGTATTCCCCCATTAACCGAACCCTTCATATTGCATGGATTGATGGGGAGGAAATCTACTACTTTGTAGACCCTGCATTGCAGTATCAGATCAATTACTTTGAGGAAGGGATTGTAGAACGAGGGGAGGTAATGGAAGTGGTTCTCTTGGAGACTGAGGAGCTTTCGGCGGAAAGCCCCCAAGCACGTCGGGAATATCAGATCTTTGTCAATTGGTGGAAACCGCAAATAGACGCTTTGGAAAATGGATGAATCAATGGTAGATATCGTTTTGATCATATTGGCTTCTTTGGTTGCGGTGGCCGTCGTGCCAGAGTTTGATATAGACCTGCCAGTGAGCCAAGAGATTTCTGAGAGCGGATTAATTCTTCGCCCATTACAGATTTCCATCGACGAGAACGGCGAAATCTATTATCTGGATTCTTCCAATGAACAGCAACTATTACCCCCTGACAGACTTTTTGGATTAGCTCAAACCATTCAGCCCAATCAGATCGTTGAGATTCATGCCGATGAGTCGGCACCCGCATTTTTGCTGCTGAGTGTGAATCGTGTGATCCAGAATGCTGGCAGAAATGCAACTTTCTTAGTCAATTCAAATTGATTCATGAACAAACCTAACTACATAACAAACGTAGGTCACTGGTTATCAATTCTATCAATCACGGTAGTGTTTGGATGTGGAGGGACCGCGGCAGTGGTAGAGAGCCCGCCTCCAGTGATCAACCCCGAACCTGAACCCGTCGCATTTGTGTCGGCACCGTTACCAGGAATTGATTCGCTCGTTATCAACGAGGTCATAGAAGACTTTGATAGCACCTTTGTCCATGCCGATGCTCAAGTGCAGGCCTCAGCCCAATACTTGGAAGGACAACGATTGATTAATTATGCTGAAAGCCTTTTAACGGATGTAGCGGGACCCTCCGTTCTATCCAGTATTTCTCAGGAGCCTACGACCGTAGATACCACCTCATTTACAGATGCATTAGCTGGTGCTCAAGAGTCACTCTCGGCTGCCGCCCGTGCTCAGGCATCTCAGGATACGGCTCAAGTATTGGGCCTTTTAGCGAATGCACAGTCACGATTTGAACAAGCGGTCATGTTGAATCCGCGGCACGAAGAGTCAAGGTATCAACTCGCCCAAGTGTATGCGATCCGTGCTAATTTCCTTCGGGAGCAGCAGGCATGGGAGCAGATGCTCTCTATTTTAAGAGAATTAGTGTTACTACGTGCTGATGAGCACGGGTTATGGGCAGAGATTGCTCTCGCACTGGATCAACTTGAGCGCACATCTCTGAGTGCTGTAATGTGGCTTCGCGCTACTCAGACAGTTCTTGATGATGCTGAGCTGTCATTTGATGATGCCATCGTTGACAGTGCATTGGTCTTCAACTACGGTGTACGTGCATACCGCTCATTTGTCAATAGCAGAAACGGCGAAGGTGTCTTCCGTGCATTGATGCAGTCCCGTCAGTATGCAACCAATGATGAACAATTTAATTTTGCCACCCAGGAGCTCAATTGGGCCCAATGGGACTTCTTTAATTTAGACCATCGTTTGGTGTTTGACAGCTTACGTACGGTTGCTTCGGATTCCCCACTTGAGGTCATTGCTGAATTGAGAAATCTCATCCCTCAGCTTACCCGGAATACTGCGATTTGGGAGGCCACGTATAACCATGCCATTTTATCCCACAGTAATGGAATAGAAGATTCAGCATTAGATACCTTGAAAGGACTCTGGTATACAATCAAAGACTTTACCCCAGTTCCTGTCATGGCCCCAAGCACCGATGCATCCGATACGTTAAGCCTCGCTTCAATGCCTTATCCTCAATTTAAGGAAGATGTACGTTTGGCCTATTCGGGTGCATTATTTGAGCGTGCATTATCTCATCACCAAGAGGGACAGTCTGCCCGTGCGTTCACTTATTTGATGCAGGTCGTAGAGACACAAAGCAGTTACGCTGGTAGGGCGTATGTTGAGGCCCTTAAACTGGCGCGCTATAACCCTGAACAAGCATTAGGTATGGAGTCAGAAATTGAAAATGCATTTGATCAATTTCCGAAGGAAGATAAGTTGAACTACTTGCGTGAGATGGGGAATTTGTATCGGCGTATTGGCAACAATGAAAAGGCTGCGTCTTTTCTGTCCCGATTTCGGATGATACGTAATCAGACTGGGGATTAATTCTTGCAATCGTTGATGAGGATCAAGAAATCTTGCTGGGGTATTCTAGTTTTGCTTTTAACACTGACCGCTCAGGCGCAAGATCAGATACGTGTGTTGCAGGAGTCACCGTGGCTCTTGAGCCCCGTGTCATCATTATCACAACCTGTTCGCCCTGTAGCAGCCTTTTTGGATCCAGATCTGGAAGCATACTTCATTGATGTGGTCGCGGTGTTCACGGCACTCAACATGAAGGTGGACACCCCCCAAATGGTGGTCAAGGCTACGAATAATCAATGGGCCTATGAAGTCGATTTTGCTGGAGGTACGTTCTTACGCCAGTCTGAGAACGGTATGCAGCACAGCGATACACTTATCACTGGTGGTTATTTCCTTAATGGGGAACGTTATCTGTTGACCCCCTCCAATCTTGAACGGATTTTCCCTCTGGGAGCGCTGACCTATGATATTGATAAGTTGATCCTTCGTCCTTCGCAAGTATTATTTGCCGATGAGTTTCGTCCTCAAGTTCTTTCCCCTAGGCTTGGGATTGGGCCGATGCTCTATGGTCGGAATCGGCGTTTTATCGGAGGTACTCAACTTGGGTATCGGTTTAATCGCACACATTATTCGGGGCGTGATATTGATTATACGGGTTTTTTGAGTGTGCGTGCGAGTGCGCTATGGGGACAGTTACGTGCGGATGCCACGACTTCGTATTCAGGGACGACGACCCTAAGGCAATTTAGTTATACGCTTGATTTTCCTCGCTCTGCATATCTCACCCAGTTTGCACTGGGTCGCGCTAATGTCAATCAATGGCCTGTGCGACAAACCTATGAAGGGATTCAGATGAGTAATCGCCCTCTTTCGACGCGTCATCAGCAGAGGGAGGCCAAGCTAGATGGGGTTGCTGAGCCGAACGCGTTAGTTTCTGCACTGGTAGGTGGGGTGGTGGCTAGCCGAGTTCAGGCCGATGGGCAGGGTCGTTATCAGTTGTCTGTTCCTGCCTATTACGGGACATCAGGTGTTGAATTGGAGATCGTCCCAGCCAATGGAGGAATACCCACTCGGCAAACCCGCTATTTATTGATCACCGAGGATTTATTGCCATCCAAAACGTTATACTGGGACTTACAGGCTGGTCGTAACCAATATGATCATTCTGCTAGTTATGGGCAACTTCGGTTGAGTTATGGTATTTCAGACAATATTACCACGCTCGGGAGCTTTTCGCAAGTGGATTCCATACAGGCGGCATCCCTCGGAATTGTGACTAACATTGGGGGATCTACTATGTTTAGCGGTGAGGTCGTTTATCCCAATCCTGCTTTTCGTGCTACATTGCAGTGGTTTAGTCGACAGTTTCAATTGCAAACTGAGGCAGAGATGGCGACTGAACCGGGATTAACCTACTATCGTCAGCGCTTTGTTGGACGTGCTGGTTGGAATGTTGGTGGGATGAGCCTATTTATTAATGGAACACGTTTTGAATCATTTGGGGGAAATACCACTATGCAGTTAGACGGATCTGGCACGTTTCGGCTGTCTCGTCGAATCAGTTTGATTTTTGCTGGAGGCCCCAGAATGACACAATTCCAGTCAGATACTCCCAGTGATACTCGAATTCAATGGCGCACCTCGCTCACGCGTTACAGTCAAATTAGAGGCGTGCGTGGTCGAATTGGGTTTCAAGGCCAAGGCGGGCGCTATGAATCGTTTGATTTTGCAGGGCTGACCGTTCATGCGTCTTATCGCAGATTCTCATTTGGTGCACGTATCGGATACAACATCCCTGCTGAAGCGATCAACACATCAATTTCTATTCGAATGAATGCCCCGTGGGCAGGTTTTTCAAGCCATACGGTGTTTGAACCAAACAACCCCTATAACCAGCAGAGCTTCTATGGCTCAATGTCACTGAGCCGTGGATTACTCTTTTCCCGAGAATCTCAGCTATGGAGTAGTGCACTCCTGCGCCCCTTTGTAGACACCAATCGGGATGGGAGGCGTAATCAAGGAGAAATTCCTTATGATGGTTTGGATCTTAATGTGATGCGAGCCCGAACGGAAGCTGACGGATCTGGCACATTTAGGGCAGATTATTTAGTTCCGAGTACTCAGTATCAGGTCGTGATTGATCCGCGGTCTATTGAAGGGCCAGAACTTGATCTGCCCACAGGAACCAGTTTTAGCTTCCTATCTGATCCGGGCGAAACCAAATACATTGAAATACCAATCCATCGTAATACTATTGTTACAGGCGTGTTAGAGAATCTTCCTCTGAGTTCTCCAACTTTGGCCGTTGTCATTTTCTATCAGGGGCAGACAGAAGTGCTTCGGGCAGCAGTTTCGCAGCAGGGACAGTTTACTGCGCTGTTGCCGCCTGGTAGCTATCGCGTTGAACTCATAGATTTATTAGGTGTTGAGGATCTCAGTGGATATACACAGATATTGGAAGTTCAACCTGTACGGACTCAATCATTCCAAATTCGTTAACATTACCTCCCTTATGATAAATTTCTTACTCTTTGTTCAAGCTGCTATGCCTGTTTCTGGCCAGGCAGCGAATGAATCTCCGATCCCTCTGACCCCGTGGGATATTATCCAGTATGCTCAGGGCTTTGAGTGGCCTCTGGGTGCATTGTTTGTCATTGGCTTATTTATGTTAATCTCTGCCTATGTCAGACAATTTTTACAATGGCGAGGCAGTAATTCTATGCTCAAGATCAATGTGGAGAATATGACTGAACATGAATTCTCTCATTCCATTGAACAGAGTAAAACACGCAATCCTTTTGTCGTCATTGGGAGTTTGATTCTTGAGGAATACAATCGTGGAGGCACATCTCAATCAATGATTGATTATGCTTTTCAATTCATTAGACTTGATCATGAAAGGTACAAAGAAACGGAACGCTACATCACAGCGGCCGTGTATATCGCCTTGAGTCTTGGATTGCTTGGAACCCTTCTTGGAATTTTTGTTCTCTTTATGAGTGGTAGCCGGCATGAGGGGTCTGACTTAGTTGGTTTAGGTATTGCCGTGGTGTCTACTATGTTGGCATTGGTCGTGCGTCTGATCCTTTGGCCGCTGAATGTATTCTTGCAAGCATCGCTACGTAAGCGATACAATACATTAAAGAAATGGACGATTGCCAGTGCGTATGCCCTGTCGGCAAAAGGAGAACGCCCCTCACACAATTAGATCGCTTTAACGTCTATGATTATTTGGCCCCCTATGGTTTAAAGTGACTGGGCTATTGTTGATAAAGTTGATGATTCTTGTCTATCCTTAGCTGCTTTTTTCAACAACGACAATTAGAATTTCCACCAGTGATAATTAAAAGTTTCGCTTAGGAGTTGGGCGTGCAACAAAGCAGTACAAAAGCTCTGAACTCAAGATGGATACAATGCCCACAATTTAGGCCTGGTACAAACCAGATGAGACTGAGAAGTTGCAAATTCCCAGATTTCCATTGCCCATCTATAACTGTTGAATGTGGTTTAATTAAAAAGGGGCATGTGATCAATAGGTGAGAGTACCTCTCAGATTTAGCCCTACGTCTCGCTGTGAATGTGCAAGGCCAAAGAGGGAGAGACTCATCCAATCTGATGGGCGTAGCTCCGTCCCCAAGCGGTACATCCTACCCGTAGACAGCTGGGTCACGCCCGCAACTGAGCGAGCGATACCAACCTTTAATGGGATTCCATATGCAAATTCAATTTCGGTGCGTTGCTGATTTGATGTAGAAGGCCGAGTATCTAAGATGGTCTGTTGCCGATGCAGGTTTCCTAGATGAGTTGGCCCCCATGAGGGGCGAATAGCCATCGTCAATCCTTCTGGGCCTCGTCCAAACTGGACAAAGCCGGACATGCCCCACTCATTAAACCCATCTGCGGTATGCATCAAAAGCCCTTGGGTCTGAAGCTCTCCTTTTAATGGCCCAAACGCAAACCGAACACCACCACCGAGCTCAAGTCCAATCCCGGTTTCTGCAGCTCCGCCATCTTGACGCACATTTGTCTCAATGTAGGGTCGGATTGATTCGTGAACTTTCAGTGCCCCCTGCAATCCTACGCGAACACGGGCGATTTCGCTACGAATGTCATGTTCCGCTACTTCTGCGCCTGCAACGAGGACATCGCCATGAACCGTTAATCCGATTGCATCACCAGAGATCCATTTTCCTTGTACTCCAGCCGCTCCAAATATGGAAGCCAGCCCTCCATCCAGCGACTCTACCTCTGTCTGGCCCCGCCCATATCCCATCGACATCCAGGCACTCCAGTCTGCTCCCTGCACCGATACATAGGGAACCAGGCCAGTAAGGCTTGCATCAACTTCCCCTCTTTTTTGGTCAATGTGAAACGATCCATCACCTTGACTTCGGGTAACAATTAGGCCCGCCATCCATCCATTTTGCCAACGATAATCAGCCCCCAACATTCCAGTGGTTACACCACCACGCAAGGTTAATGCATTGTCGACTTGTCCATGAAAACGCGTATATGCGCCCTGCCCCCATACACTGAACCATCCATCATCACGCTCATGCTGTTGTACAACCCGGCAACCTGCCAGAAGCTCTCCCAAAGACGGTGTCCAATCTGATACGCTGCCCCATAACTGCACTAAATTCGCACGTTGATCAGCAAAGCAGGATGACTCTATAGGGCGATTTCTTTCCCGAATTGCCTCCAAGACTTGGATGGTGGACGTTCGTACAAATCGGGCTGTGTATGCTTTCATCACATCTATAGCAATGGCATCGTCGTCATTATTAATGGTAGCGATGGCGACTGCTTTCTCAATCTTAGCTTTACTTGCGCTTTCAAGATGAACTGCGAAGGTTTTTCCTTGTTGATTAGAGCTACTACCTACTAAATTCACCTCAATTTCCTGTTGTAAATCTCCTGGGGCAAACGTCAGCATCCCTGATTGTGCATAGTAATCTTGACCTGCACTCGCTGTACCGTTTTCTGTCCTGTAGTGCACAACGATTGGTACCTCGCTTGGTGTAGATAAATGCACATTAAATCGAGCTGTCTGATCCGATTCGGATACCACTTGATCCTCAATTCGGATCGTTGATGCACTGGCATCATCATCAAAAATGGTCACCTCCCCGGTCGATCTAGCAATTATTGCATTGGTTGCACTTGGGAGCTGCACCGTGAAGCGCTCATCAGGCTCAGGCAATTCGTCGTTTTCAAGTTCAATTTGGAGCCTCCCCTTTGTAGATCCAGGGTCAAATAATATAATCCCTTCTGAAGCAATATAATCAGATCCTGCCGACGCAGTCCCAGCAATGGTTTTATATCGAACACTGACCAGCAGTTCTGTGGGTTGGCTGAGTTCTACTCGCAGCTCAACTTTCTCATTATTTTCTCGTTCGGTTTCGTCAAATATTGAAACCGTCAATGGATTTTCATCCTGAATGCGTAGGTTTAAATCTGCGCGCTCATCGTCATAACCACCTCCAGAGGCAGTGTGAACTAATGTGATGGTTTCATCAGCATTATCAGAGTCATTCACCGCTTGCACAGTCACAGTCTGAGGAATGCGCCAGTTTGAGGGAGTGAAGAGTAAACCGGGGTGATTGAATGTGGCCTTTGGCGTGTCTGAGTTGAAGGTGACCTGTACATTGGCAGTTGGTTCAGAATCAAGGGCAACTGTATATGTGCCAGGATCTCCCTGTTCCTCAATCGTCAAGGATGTTGGGGCTAAACGAATCCCCTTACTACCCGTTTCCTGAATTGAGACCCTGACCTCATCCGTAATCCCATTGTATCCACCTCTGCTCGCGGTCAGTGTGAGTGTTTCAGGGGCATCGGGCTCTGCATCATCATCCGTTCCAGCATTAACAGTGACGATTTGCTCTTGATTCCAGTTGGTAGGTGTGAAGCTTAGAATATCCCGATCATGTGACAGTTCAGGATTCATAAATGGAGAAATCTGCACAGTGACCGGTTCGGATGGTTGGGTACTAAGTTTGACTTCAAATTTGTCCGATTTCCCCTCAGGTATGGAAAGGGTTGGGGGATCAATAAATAAATTTGGCGTGTCACTATCAGGGATCGTCACCACCAAGTTGTCTGATAATCCGTTATAGTTAATGTCTGAACTACTTGCCGTATGGGTTAGGGAAGTCGATTCAGTCATCGTATTGTCATCTTCCTCTGCCTCTATCGTGACTTCCCGAGGTGAATTCCAATTGGTAGATGTGAATATGAGTGTGGGAGGACTCCAAGTGATTCTCCCAGTTGATTCAGCAATCTGAATCGTCACGGGGGCTTGTGGCTCTGACGAGAGTTCAACGGTATAGCGTTTATCGGATCCTTCGGTAATTGTCAGTGAGGTGTGTGAAAGGAGAATAAGTGCTTCATCATTGGCTAAAATTGTGACTTCATGCGACGAAGGGCCCGAGATTTGATATGTAGAGGTTCCTAAGGTGACCGTGAATCGCTCATCATCCTCTGTTAAATCATCATCTTCAATATAAATTGTGTCATCTCCAGAATCCTCTCTTGGGGCGATCCAAATTTCGTCGGGGCATGTGTAGTCATCTGCTTCTGCTTCAGTTGAAGAACACTCCACAGGAATGGAGATTGCAACCAGTGGTGGAGTAGAAACTTGAACGGTGATATTGACCTCACTGCCTTCTTCCACTTGACGGTGAGAAACCGATAGGGTCGCCACTGACTGGGTTATATCATTGATGATCAAAGTTACTGGGCTGGACGGACCAATATCCACGCTTGGGTGCGTGCTTAAGGCGATACTTAATCGCTCATTGTCTGTATCTTCGTCAATATTTGTTGTCAGCATTGCATCGTCAGACAGAACTCCTGAAGGGATTGTCACATTGGCTGGACAATCATAGTCACTTCTCTGGGTTGTATTCAGCGGAGTACACACTACTGGGATAGTGATGGTCTGGTTTAATATTCTGGTGAGAGTTGCGGTAATGGTTGCAGACTTGCCCTCATCCACTGGATTGGGGCTGACCGATAGACGCACTTGGGGCGGTGGGGGTGGCGCATCATCCTTTAAGATCGTGATGACATGTGAATATGAGCTTCCTTGATCAACACTTGTGGGTAAGGTTCCAAGGGCTACAGTGAAGGTTTCATTCGTCGGCTCAGTTGATTCATCTGACAGAATGGAAATCTGTCCAGTCCCTCTCAGTCTGCCCGCAAGAATTGTGATCTCAGAGGGCCCAGTGTAATCATCGGAATAGGTCGCAGGATTTTCGCCATTAGGCTCATAGACAATTGGAATCGAAAGGTCTGTCTGCAGTGACATGCTCACATCCACAATCACTGCAACCTCATCTTCCTCGGATACCGTCGTGGGAGACGCAAGAAGGCTGACAGTAGGATCTAAGGCCGTAATTGATATAGTTCCAGTCAAATCAGTATACCCGCCTCCACTGGCGGTCAAGGTGATGGTTTCTGATTCGTTGATATGGTTTTCATCTTGCAGAGCTTCAACGGTCACTAATTGGGGTAAGCTATAATCAGAGGGGGTAAAGGTCAGCGATTCAGGATTACGCGCTAAACTTTCAGTGTTGTTAAACGGTGGAATTGTGACGGTCACCTCAGAAGTGGGCTCTATTGTTAGAGAAACTTCAAAGGAGTCACTTCCTCCCTCATGAATATCAAGGGATTTTGGGACAATATTGAGATCAGCTACGCCTTCGTCGTCCTCAATGACATTGACTTGAAGTTGACCAGTGACATCAGCATAACCACCTCCACTGGCGGTCAAGGTGATGGTTTCTGATTCGGTGTTATCGTTTACATCTTCCAGAGCTTCAACGGTCACTGATTGGGGTTCGTTATAATTGGATGAGTTAAAAGTCAGCGCTCCTGAATTATGCGCTATACTTTCAGTGTTAAACGCTGGAATTGTGACGGTCACCTCAGAAGTGGGCTCTATTGTTAGAAAAACTTCAAAGGAGTCACTTCCTCCCTCATGAATGTCAAGGGATTCGGGATCAATAACAAGCTCTGCCACCCCCAAGTCATTAACATTAACTGGAAGTTTATAGGTATCATCATACCCACCTCCACTAGCAGTTATAGTAAGGGTATCTGATTCATTAATAGAATTTACATCGTTGTAGGCCCTTACTCTGACCTGCTGGACTGTATTGAAATCAGTAGGCAGGAATGTAAGGATTGCAGGGGTTCTTGTAAGATCAGGTTTGGAGAATTCAGAAATGTTCACGGTGACCCTATTTTTTGGTTTCGAGTCCAGGGATACGGCAAAAAATTTACTGCTTCCTTCATCGACATTTAGTGGATCAGGTCTGATTACAAGTGACCCTTCATCGTTGTCAACAATGGTTACATTGACCCGGCCGCGCTTATCGTCAAATCCTCCACCGCTCGCAAGTAATGAGACGACCTCAAAATCATCATCTTCAATGTCAGAGTCATCTCTGGCGCTGAGACGAACCACCTGAGCTACATCCCAATTGCTACTGTTAAACGTTAAGCTATATTGATCGGGTGTAAGATCCGAAAAATTTTCCCGAATAATGCTAACGTTTACATCATTATTACCAAGGTTACCGAGGGGAGCATCTGAAAGCTTCACATTAAAACTGCCTGTCTGCCCTTCAGTAATACTCAGCTCTATGGGGCTGACGATCAGTGAGGGGGCATTTTTATCACCAATGGTAACTAAAATCAATGCGTTCCTGCCGCTTGATGTCCGCATTTGAAGATATACATGATCATCCTTCGCATCTGGATCTTCGGCAGCCGTTAATCGACTTTGAAAGGGTTCTGATATGTAGTAGTAGTAGATTGTTTCTGTTGGGTAAATTTCTACGTCACAATAGGGATAACATCTTGTGAATCCACTTGGTGGTATAATGTGAGTTGTGGGATCTACGCTCAGATCTGTTCCTTGATAATTGTTTATTGACACTGAAGTATTATATGAACGTAGGTTAGACAATAAAAGATAATACGTTTTGCTAAGTATGCTTTCCCCCTCTGGAACATACTCATCAAACGGAACCCGCTCTGTAATGGTAATGTCTGCTGTATATTTCAACCCGTCAAAACCACCCCCAGATGCCGTGAGTGTCACTGTTACTTCATCTTCCTGATCATCAATATCAGCTGTAGTTATAAATGTCAATCGCTGAGAAATTTGCCACTTAGAATGTTGGAAAACTAACTGATCTGCAAGTGGAATCAAATCCGTGCCTTGATGCCCTGAAATTGTAAAGGTGACATCCCCAGAAGGGGGAGTCAATTGATCAAGGAGCTCAACCCTATAATTGATTCCATGGCCTTCTCGAACTCTTCTGGGTGGATAACTCCAAGAAATTTCATCATCTAAAATTGTGACAGTTACACTGTTTGAGGGAATATTATTGGCCCCTGAATATGTAAATGTCAGCTGAATTGGATCTTCATGTATCGCATCGGTATCTTGGTTTGCGGTCAATGTAATCTCTTGCTGAGTATTCCAGTTCAGATTCGTAAAGGTGAATACAGCATCACTTAAGATTAAATCAGTACCAACATGCCCTGTGATCGTTGCCGTAACATCACTGGTAGGCTGAGCCGTTAAAGAAAGCGTAAATGTAGTTGAATTTCCCTCCAGGATAGTGATAGAATTCTGCGATATATTTTGGGCATTCCCAATCTGTAGTCCCGCTAATTTGTTTCGCGAATTATCACTCTGAACATTCTCAAGATCACCTTGATTGAGATTCCAGACAGGACCGATTAGTTCATCAAATTCATAGATCTCAAAATCATCAATTCGTGAGTCCCCAAGCCGAAATAGATCAACGCCCCCCATATCCCAAAATTCAGTGCTTTCTAAAGATGGATCACGGCCATCTCCTACCCCTATAGATACATGTAAGGGGCTTGATGATTCGCCTTCCACAAATCTAAACTGTGCAAGGGAGTCCTTATCGACATGAGGGGTGATGGGAACTGGTTGGACTTGGGATAGAACCACATTTGGAAGAAAACATACCAAACATAGACCCAATAGAAGAATCTCTTTGAGTTGAGTCTCAAATTCTGCTACACTATTGAAATATATGCTGAAATAGATGCGAAGCATTCGTGAGGGACTCGCTTGTGAAATCTTAGGATATCACTATGAGCAAACTCTAAAACTACGACCCTGTTCCAACTCGGAATACGTAAACAGGTCAAGGCAATTTACGATTCATAAGTATTTTAGAAATTGAATATTCAGAGAGTCAAATTGTTCATAAATGTAGTGTCAAAATCTCAAAAGAAAGATGACAGAGTTGATCCTCACCCAATTTGATAGGGATGGATAGATCATAGGCGCTTCACAAAGCCATAGTTTTCAAGAAATATCCTGAGTAGGGAGCGGTTTTCCAAAGAATTTTTCAAGAACCTCTTCTGAGTTACTACCAGTGAGATACGTGCCTATCCATCCTCCAATTAATGATGCAAGAAATCCCCAAATCAGTGGGTCTAAGCCTAATGGACGCACTGGTGTAATGTCATTCAAAATTATAAATCCAATCAAATACAGTAAGGCATACACGATGATACCTAATCCCATAGACATGATGGCACCTGATTTATTGAAGCGCGGCCAGTAAATTCCAAGGGCAACGGGTGCTAAGAATGCAACCGCCAATCCGCCACCCGTGAATACAATGATGTACTGTAAGAACTGGGGAGGATAAAGCGCACCAAATGTCGCAATCAAGCCAATCAATAGTGTGGTCCCATAACTGATCCATTTCAACGAACGCTGTGATGCACACGGATGAATGGACTGCTGATAGACATCTCGAACCACACTTGAGCTTATCATTAGGATGAAACTGTCAACAGTACTCATGGCGGCAGCGAAGGGGGCGGCAATCAAAATGCCAGCGAGCCATGGAACGCCTGCCCCTTCTGATAAAATATAGGCCATGACTGGCATGATACGGTCGGGAGTATGGTCTAAGCCAGGAGCCAGTAAACGGGCACAGCAAAAAATGATGACCAGCGGAAAATAAATCATCAAAAAATAGGTCACCAATGATGCAATCGCACGGCGCAGTGTCCGCGTCCCAGTAAAGGCCATTAACCGAACCATATTACTTGGTTGCCCAGTCCCTGCAAGGGCCCAAAACGCAAAGAAAGAGACGGCAAGTCCAAGGGGCAAAAATCCGTTGGGGTCTGAAGGGCTGGGGCCAGGAGGTTTCATATAGGTGCCAGATTGCCCATCTCCACGGGCATAAGGTGTCAGTTCGTGAATGACAGCGGTAGCTGGTAGCTCTGCAACCCCATCGGCTGTGATCCGGTCAATCTCAAACGGTGTCATGATCTGCGTCACTTTCACTGATGCAGATTCCTGAGTTCCTTCCAAGATATGAACAGCTTCATTTGTCCGATATAAGTCGTCGCCCAACATGAACCAAGTCTCTGAGTCAATTCGGATACCATTAGGTGGAGCCGGCATGTCAAGGTTAAAGGAGGCGGTCCCTAAACGCGGAGGTTGCATAGAACTCATCGCAGAGGAGGCGTTCGGAAGTCCACCCACCTGAATGATGGCAAAAATGAGCATTAATAGAACCCCGATCACCATGACAAATCCTTGTAGAATATCTGTCCAGACGACCGCACGGAATCCACCAAATGTAGTGTATACCACAACTAATAGTGCAAATAATAGGAGTCCAAAAACATATTCAGGATTCGCGGTTTGGGGAATCAGTTCTGGTAGCACAGTCTGTAGTTGGATTGCAAGCTCCTGATAGATGGGCGAACTCCCTAAGAGTTGTTGCATGATGAGGGCTGCAAGTGTAAACTGAGGAACTAAATAAACACATAAAAGGATCGCCATCAGTGAAGTACTCAACAATGCCAACGTGCGACTCTCAAATCGTTCACGTAGAATATCTGGAACCGTAATTGCTCCAGTCCTCTGAGAAATGACGCTTAGTCGCTTTCCGAGTATACCCATTGAACAGATTGGAAAAATCATGTAACTGGCAATCCATAGGGCCAATGACCAGCCATGAGCATAAATGAGGGAAGGAAAGCCAGCAAATGATCCAGCAGAGGCACTTGTTGCGCCGAAAGTAAGGGCCAGCGCAATAACTCCAAGTCCACGGCTTCCCAAAAAATACTCACTCAAAAACGAACGTTTCTTGAATGCATAATTGGAAATCACGGCCAATGCAAGCACGACTGCAGTATAGCAGATGAATGCGATCAGAGAAGAATTATCAGTTGGAGTCATCCCCTTTCTCTTTCATATGAATCAGGGCAAACCAAAGGCTATAGACTGTTGCTGACAACCACGGAAGTGCAACACCAAAGATGACCCAGTGGGGGATTCCCCAGATCAGTGTGACCTCTTGAGCATTATAAGCAAAAATTCCACAGTATCCGATCGTCCAGATCATACAGAGTACAGAGAAGATTACAATATGTAGCGCTTCTCTGCGCGCCTGTCGGAATACAGAATCCATCGTTATGCAGAAAGCTCTAAAATGAGTTCAGTTTCAACGGCACTACCGAGCGGTAACTGAGCAACTCCTACGGCAGATCGAACACCGATTCCGGTATCTCCGAATACATGCTTTAATAGTTCGGAGGCTCCGTTGATAACCAAATGTTGATCGGTGAAGTCGGGCTGAGAATTTACAAACCCTGTCAGGCGAATCACGCGAATAATTGAATCCAATGATCCTAATGATTGATAGACGACCCGAAGATTATTTGCAGCGCACAGCGCTGCGGCTTGTTGGGCGGTGGCAAGGTCTAAATCAGAGGGAACTTTTCCACCAAATTTTAAAAGTCCCTGAGAAACAGGCACCGCACCAGAGACATAGGCAATGCATCCTACAACAGTCACTGGCTTATATAGCCCGCCGGGTGCGGGAATATCATCTATCGGGTATCCGAGAGATTCAAGTTTATCGATGTAATGATTCATGAAGATTGAGGTAATGATTTACGAAAAAAGTTAAGCCAATTATTGTAGAAGATATTGTGAATATCTATGTTTGAATAGCCCCGCTGAGAAAGAAGAATTTCCATAGACTGTAAACTCGAATATCGATCCAATCCAGTCGGGGTTTGTTCCAGCCCAAATCCACCGTCTAGATCACTGCCAATTCCAACATGCTCTGAATTCCCTGCAAGATCGCAGATATGATCTATATGATCGACGGCAGAGGAGAGGCTAACAACGGAGCGATCGGTTTCATTGCGCTTCCAGTTTGAATACAGCATCCAAGCATCAAATGAGATGCCGATCACCGCTTTGCGATCTAGAAGTTCTCGGATATGCTGATCAGAAAGTTGGCGTTGCCCAGGAACGAGCGACCGGCAATTATGATGGCTCGCGATGATATGACCATCAAAGATATCAAAAACACTATTGATGCTCTCATCGCTAAGATGTGTCACATCAAGGATCATGCCCAATGACTCAAATTCTTTGAGTAGGAGATGGCCGTCACGGGTTAATCCTGTCGTTGAATTCGTACCTCCAGCGTAACGCCCTTCTCCGTAATGAGTCAAGCCTGCGGCACGAACACCCAAGTGATGCCAGCGGTGTAAATCGTCAAGGTTGAGGATGGGATCACATCCCTCAAAACTGAGAATCAAGCCGAGTGTTTTTGGATTTTCCCAGTGCTGATCTAAGTCATCGGCAGAGTGGATGATGCGTGCATGTTGAGATGTTTCAAGCCACTTATAATAAGCCAATTGTCCGTGTGCGTGTGCATGAGCAATAGATGGATGTGCATAATCAAGCTCTATGCGTAGCGTAGAGGGAGGGGGATTAGGGCCACTTCGTGCTAAAAGTGTTGCGATGCAAATATGTAAATGTGCATCAGAAAGTTCGTCTAATGAAATGAGGTTAGATCCACGGTAGGGGGCATCGGTATAGAGCTGGTCAGCACTTCGTACATCATCCAATAGACTTGTTAAGTCTCGATTGAATGATAATGCATTCCATGCAAGATCTAGATGGGCATCAATAAGAGGGAGTGATGAATGAGCCATCATTCAATTATGGAATTTGAAAGCCTGCACGCTGAATTAATACCAGGGGAGGACGAAATGAGATCGTTTCAGAATAGCCGCTCCCAAAAAACCCAAACCCATTCTCTACATTGGAGAATGATCCAGGCTCAACCAGAAAATCGTTATTAAAGAGGCCAATGGGTGATACCCATTGGCTATCACCGACATGAATAGTGACAAATATTTCTCGGAGATCAATGATATTGGGAGTCACATCGTTATCTTCATCAAACAATTGATAGATTTCTAAATAGTCTTTTGCGAGGTCAATATTGAGCAAGAATCCATCTGATTCAGGGGTCTGGAGTCCAGCATAATTAATCGTCACGGGCTTAAAGACTGGATTGGCACCGTTTTCATCAAAGCCGACTAAGATGTACTCTACATCAATTCGAGGAAGGTTGGGGGGGGTGCCTGTAATTTTCAATGGCATGATCGCCTGACGGACTAGGAATGTGTCGGGTTCTAATACCTCTACTATGATTGGGGGAGGGATTGTGGTCATCGCCTCGGATTGCACACCGTCAGAACGGGTCACATTCAAGTGGTAGGTTTCGCCCATCGATGCGTCAAAGACCGACCAGTAAACATGGCGATAGACATCATTGTCTAGTTGGATGACGGTATCCCGCCATGTGCGTATCTCCCCATTGCTGAGTTGAGTCGTCATGACGGTTGCGTCAATAGGATCGGAATCAATGACGGCAATGTTTTGTGTGATTTCAAAGACCCTGACTGCGTGGGTATCGGATTTAGGGTTCATGATTCCATAGATAGAATATGGAAAATCAATCTGTAATCGCGTGACAACGGTTTCAGAGCATGCCGCCATCAGTAGCACGAGCACAGTGAGAGTAAGTGTCTTTGACATCATTAGTCAAGATCAATTTTTAGCCCTGCAATGGGAACGACAGGGAGCTGGTAATTTCGCTGTGCTGTAAAGAGATCGAGTGCAAAGAGGTTGCGGCGGTTATAGGCATTGATGACACCCGCATGTGCAGTAACAATAAACTGATTAAATGTAAATTCTCGTTCAAGGGATATGTCAAGGCGATGATATGTGGGGAGTAGACCATTAAATGGCCGCCCATAAATCACTCTCTGATTATCTGGTGCATTGAAGAGATCTAGTGCGCCATCAAGTAACAGAAATCCATCAAACCCATAGACTTGAGTAAATGGGCGGCCGCTACCAAAATTCCACCTTGCACTAATATCAATGTTTGCGATGCGAGTAGTCAGAACGGCATTGAGTTGGTGTCTCCGATCATGGGGAGGCCGAAAACTAAGAGTTTCGCTTCCGTACCATAATTCTGCAGAGGGCTGTTTAGAGGTATATCGTACATTGGAGAGTCCATAGTTGATATAGCCATAGAATTTTTCTCGTCTGATTTCTGTTCGCAGTTCAAAACCGAATGCTCGTCCGTCAGCGCGTTGTAGTAGGGAAGTAAAGCGTGGATACGCCGTCCATTCGGCAATAAACAGGTCACTGAGTCGCTTATAGTAAGTTTCTACCGATAGCTCAAGCCAAGGGTAGGGGCTAACTCTATAGCCTGCAAGTACGTGGAGAGATCGGGATAAATCTTCTATGGGTGCACTGCGCCAAGCGGTAAAGACGTTTGTAGCATCTCTGCGGTCACTGAGTCCAAATATTTCTTGATGATATAATCCTGCACCGAGACTGACTTCATGTTCATTACGATGCCAAATCGTACGTAAGCGCGACTCCAAATTATTATTTCTATCTTCCTGGCCGGGGAATAATTCGGCAATTATAGTGAAGCGAGTTTTCAAGTTTGAGGTAAGATAGAATTCGGGTTCAACATAGAGGCCTGCTTTATGGCGTCTGCTCATGCCAAAATCTGGGTTTTGGAATAATCCACCAAGCTCTGAGGTGATGCGTGGGGCACGCCAGTACAATCCCCATTTCCATTCGGTGCGTTGGAAGAAGCTATTCATATGAACGGCATATTTAAACCCTGAGATCTCAGATCGCCTGACTGGATTCTCAGTATGTCCTTGCTCAGTTTCTAAGAATGAGTAGGATAGATGAACTTCTGCAACAAATGGAAGAACTCTAGGCAAGACCACATAGCGTACTCCGAAAGCTAGATTACGCCAACCAACTTCTTCAAGGATGCGGTCGTCACTTTGAAGGCCTATGGCCCCTCGATCGCTTGTATAAAGTCCGCTGATAGATAATTGGCTATTGGAACTGACTTGTCCATGCAATTTGAAGAATGCATCGCCGAAAGTATAGGGCATCTTTTGCGAGACATAGTTTTGGGCGATTTCTTCAACCACGGATCGCCGTAGGGATGCCAAGAATGACAGTCTATTATAGACCAGAGGGCCTTCTACCTGTGTGGAGCTGATGAATGGGGAAATTGAGAGAGATCCTGTATAATCTCTCTTGTTACCGTTGCGGGATTTGATATCAATGACAGATGAAATTCGACCCGTGAAAGGGGCTCCATAGCCAGCGGTATGTATATCGGCCTGGTGAATGATATCAGAGGAGAAAGCAGAATAGAAGCCTAGAATATGATATGGCTGATAGACCTGCATACCATCAATAAGTGTCAAGTTATGGGAGGGTTCACCGCCGCGGATATAAAATTGTCCGCCTCTGTCTCCCAGCGTGACAATACCTGGAAGAGTGGATAAGAAACTTGCAAGATCGCCCGAAACGTCGGGAGTTGGGAGGAGATCCATATCTTTGGGGCTGACGGTCTGCAGTCCAGCGGTTACTCGGGCCGCGCCTGTTTCGGCTTGCCCCTCAACGACCATTTCCGCCAAGATTTCAGATTCAGGAACCAGCCCAATATTTAAGTTCAGCCGTTGTCCAGCTCTGAATTCCAACGTATCTGACCATTGTGCATATCCAATAAATGAAAATCTAAGGATATAAGCACCAGGCGAAATCCGTGTAAGATTATAGATTCCATCAGGATTGGTCACTCCCCCACGCAGTCCACCTGTATCACTTTCTAAGATCACATTCACGCCTGGGAGTGCTTCCCCATCTTCGGCATCAGTAACAAAACCGCGAATGCTTGCAGTTTGTCCATAGCTGATATTGCTACCGATCAGCGCAAGTATGAATAAAAGTCTTCTAATGTCACTACAGGTAAAGGTGCGTCTTTAGGTGAAAGATAAACAATTATATCTATTGACAAGTGTTATGGGGAATACAGAAGCTTACACAATGTGCTTAATTGTTTTTACCCGAAAATTGTCGGTAAAGTAGCCAAGTGACACCAAACGCGATCATAAATATTGTCGCTGGAACTGCGATCCCCCAAATGAAATTAATCTCCCCCATGATTCCCATTTTTATGATGTTTACGCCATGCCCGATAGGCCAGAATAAGCCCTAAAAAAGATGCAGCATAGGCGATTGTCATCCCGATTACAGTTGCTAATGCTTGATTCATGGTTCTTTTTGATTAATGGATTTCCAACGCACCTTAGCTTCTAATTCACGAAGATAATCTTGCTGTTTTGTTTCGTACTCATTGGAAATGGCTTTGAGTTTTGGGTCAATGACCAGATGCAAATAGACTGTTAGAACGATTCCAATTAATAACATGATAAAGCCCGAAATCTGAAGCAGGATGGCCAGAGCTGCCCCAATTGTAATGAGTACATAGCATAAAGGGGATAGAACGATCGCAATCCAGTCTTCTTTTGTCCATTCATCGGCTTGCTGTGCTGACCACGTTTTGCGAATCATCAGATTGAGGGATAAGTGTCAAGAGGGCGGCTGGCCTGTTCTGCCCCAGAAGCCGTATCGCCATTAGTTAAAATTAGACCGCGCCGCATGGCTTCTTCTCGGACGGGTTTCCACCAGCCAATCGGGCGGGACATCACATAATAATGCACAAGGTGATCCATTGGTTCAGATTTTGTCAGAAGCGTCACAGGAAAATAGACAAGAGCACCTAAGATCATGAGAATCCAAAACTGCTGATAATCCAATAGATTAGGAATCACATTGAGTTCAGGGAGTATCCATACGACAAGCCAACTAAATCCTAGGTTTGCAATCCATGACGACAGATAGCCCCATGCATTAAATCGCCACCAAATGACTTGTAGAATATTTGGTAGCCAAATTCCAGCTGCCATGATCCATAATGCAAAAATGAGCCATGATGTGATATCTTCCATAATCAGCCCATAAAAGAATGACCCGAGAAGGAGAATTCCAGTAGAAATTCTACCCACTTGAACTAAGCGTTTTTGGCTTGCCTGAGGGTTGACATAATGCTGATAGAGGTCCCTTGTCGCATAGAGTGCACCGAGGTTGAGGTGAGATGAAATCGTTGACAGATGAATCGCAAGGATGGCTGCGAAGAAAAATCCGAGCATCCCGGCGGGGAGGTAATCAAATCCCAGTCTGAACCAGCCCATTTCATATTCACTCGGCTCAGTGATATTTGGAAATAGAACGAAGAAGGCCAAGATGGCGACCGCCCAAACTGAATTTCTGATGAGGCCAAGAATGGTTCCCCACCAAATGCTATAACTTGCATCACGAACGGTTTTTGCGGATTGAATCCGTTGCGCCTCAACATACCAGTCAATGGTTGTGCCCATCCCAAAGCCACCTAAAAAAGCAATGAGCATCATAGTGATAAACCAAGCAATGGGAAAATCTCCAGACCACCACCCAGTAAATGCAAACGGGTTCATTCGATCAAGCTCGCCCAGAATTTCAAGTTTCTCAATGATGCCATTTGGCCCTCCTGCGGTATGAATTCCCCAAACTGAGACGATAATAATCACCAGAAACGCAATGATCCCTTGCTGAAAATCTGCCATAACAACTCCCCAATACCCTGCCGCTAAAACATAGACTGCACAAACCAATGAGAAGACGATCAATCCGATCCATATCGGCCATGCAAATAAGTATTCACAGATTCGTCCCATAGCAATTCCGACCCAACCGAGCACAAACATATTCATAAAGAATTGCCATCCAGCCATCCAGCCTCTCAGGAGTTCACTTCCGAGTCCAGTGAATCTTACAACATTCCATTCGGCTTGTGTGTAGGCTAATGATCGGCGAAAAATCCGTGTAGAAACAAATGCACTGATGGCAGCCCATCCGCAAAAAAATGTGTACCAGATCCCGGCCATGCCATTTTTGTAGATGACACCAGTGATCCACATGGGTGTATCTGTCGCGGTATGGGTTGCATAGACGCTACTAGCAGGAAGCCACCAAGGCAATCCGCGCCCAGCCAGAAAAAAATCAGACTCTGAACGTTTACCTAAACGATAAAACAAGATTCCACTACCAAGCATAAGTAGCAGAAAAAGAACAACCCAAAGCCAGTCCAAAAATGTAAATGTTACGGTCATACACCCGTCATGTGACCTCTAAGGATAAGAAAAAAAGATTAAAATTTTTGATTCGGCCAATCTTGAAGTAATTGCCAACAGAGCAAGAGAGAGCGCGGAACATGATAACACCCCTTGTAGGGTCCTCCCTTAAAGCGGTGTGTGATTTGGCCAAGTTGGTCACAATAGCCAAACCATTCACCGTATTTAGAATCAACGAAGTGACGGAAGATATAGTCATCAGTCAAATGAAAAGATTGAAAGTCATCCAAATTAGATGTATAGGCATAATTGAGCAGATGAGCATAGAGGGCTTCACAGTGGGGCCACCAAAGTTTCATAGACCATTCTAATTGGACTGGACTGAATCCCTCAGCATCATAAAAGTAATACAGTCCACCAAATGTTTTATCCCATCCATTAGATTGCGCATCACGAATCATTTTGCGGCCCATCTCAATCATAGTATTATTGTTTGTTCGATGGGCCATATGTTGGATGAACCAGCCAGCTTCTATAACATGACCGGGGTTGACGAGTCGTCCATTAGGCCCCTGTAATTGTTTACCCTGTGTGCTTACATATTCAAAAGTGTGGCGACCATGTACATGTAATTTGATGCGTTGAAAGCACTCGTCAATTTCTGATGAGCAGTCTATATCAGTTTTCACTTCGTCTAACAGATTGAGTAGCATCATCGGGACAGCAAGGGGCTGAGAGGGCTGATCGCCATCAAGGGCAGGTCGCCCAATGAGTGTCCCGTCATCGGCCCATTCCCAAATTTTTTCAACCATCAGTATGGCTTCTTTAATATAGGATGCACGGTCAATGGCGTTCCCGAATTCTGAGAGAGCTAAGGCGTAAAAACATTCAGTGAAAATTTTTCGTTGCTGATAGATTGGATGTCCATCCGAGGTAACGGAAAAAAATACTCGGCCATCAGGTCTGATTGTGTGATTTTTGAGAAAATCCATGCCACTTTGAGCTGCATTAAGCCAATCTTCTCGCGGTTCTACGACTCGATAAAGTTTGCTGAACATCCATACTAATCGAGCCTGCATCCAAATATGCTTAGTTGTATCGTAGATCGTTCCATTGTGATCAAGGTTATTAAAATGCCCTCCGTTGATGGGATCAGGGGAATGACGAAGCCAAAAGGGAAGCACACGCTCAAACAATTCATGCTCATAGCGTATGCGTAAACTCTCACGTTTTTCTTGAGTCATGAAGTAGAAAAATTCAAAATAATTCACTAATTTAAGAACGAATCAATTTCTTTTACTAATGATGACTAATCGGCGAAATTTTTTACACACTGCCACAACCGTTGCAACGGGCCTCGCTTTCGCTCCTGCGGTTATGGCTCAGGATGCCAAGAATCAGCAACCGAACCCTATTGGGGTGTCTACATATTCATTCTGGAGGTTTAATGGGCCGAAAGAAAATTATCCAATTGAAACCTGCATTGATCAGGCGGCTGCTATGGGATTTGATGGGATAGAAATTCTACATATGCAGATGGCATCTGAAGAGCCTGATTATGTTCAAGGCCTCAAGCGACGCGCTTTTGTGAATGGCTTAGATTTAATGGGTTTCTCTACCCATCAGGGTTTTGTTTCGCCTGATGAGGATGAGCGTCAGCACAATATTAATGAAACCATTCGTCAGATTGAACTCTGTTATGAGCTCGGAATTCCTACGATGCGTCTCAACACTGGCAGGTGGGGGACATCTGAGTCATTTACGGCATTGATGGATAATCGAGGGATTGAGCCTCCATTGGAAGGGTATACTGATGAAGAAGGATTTGTATGGGTCATTGATGCCATTGAACGCTTAATTCCTAAGGCGCGTCAATGTGGAGTGCTTCTTGGCTTGGAGAATCATTGGGGACTTGGGCGTACTCCAGAGGGGGTGCTTAGAATTGTAGAGGCAATAGATTCACCTTGGTTAAAAGTAACGCTAGACACTGGAAATTTCTTAGAAGATCCCTACGATAAACTTGAGTTGTTAGCCCCCCATACGATTTTGATGCAAGCAAAAACCTACTATGGAGGAGGGACATGGTATACATTGGACTTAGATTATCCGAGAATTGCGGAAATCATGCGGAGGCATAATTATGTCGGATACGTTTCTTTGGAATTTGAAGGGAAGGAAAGCGAGCAAACTGCCATTCCCAAAAGCTTAGAGCTTCTTAGAAGTGTGTTTAGTTGATACAGACTAATAAATTTTGTCGACGGTTCAAGACCAATTTGAAGAAGTTCCACCGAAATTGTCAATTAAGTTTAGGTGTTCATAGACGAGATGTAACCATACGATTACCCATATAGCACAATTAGTTTGGACTAATCATTATGGGTGTTAGAATTGATTTTTGGAACGGGCCATTGATCATTAAAGCCCAGTTTCCATAGTTGATTAGATAATTCTTCATCAGTGGATAAGCAAGCATCAAGTTCTTTTAGTATTGATTCTTTTTCCATATTCTGACCAATAAAGACAATTTCATTTTTTCGATCGCCAAATGTCTTATCCCATGAAGATTCAATCTGCTCTTGGTTGTCAATAAACGACAAATACTGAATTCGCTTATCAAAAGGCATTGTACACCACCAGACCCCACCATTGCCTGCCTTTAATGATCCGCCAGCCTGACTCCATACCAAAGCTTGTTCATTGCGGGAAGATATCCAGAATAGTCCTTTACTCCTGATAATAGACTCTGGAAATCTATTTTGAATAAAATCCCAAAATCGTTTCGGATCGAAAGGTTTTTTACTTTGATATACGAATGAACTAATGCCATATTCTTCTGTCTCGGGGGTATGATGATCTTTTTTGAGTTCTGCAATCCATCCTGCACTTTGTTCGGCTTCTGCAAAATTAAATAGCCCAGTATTGAGAATTTCAGATGGTGCAATAATACTATAGGTTGATTCGATAATTTTAGCCGATGGATTGAGCTTACAGATAAAGGCTTTTAAAATTCCGAGGTGATCTATTGGCACAAGGTCCGTTTTGTTTATTAGGATAACATTAGCAAATTCAATTTGGTCAGTCAACAAATTTACGATTGTTCTAAAGTCTCCCTCAATATTAGATAGTTCTCGATCAGTCAAAGTTTCAGGACTCCCAAAGTCATTAAAAAAATTGAATGCATCAACAACCGTAACCATCGTATCAATGTAGCTGAATTTTGAAAGGTCAATTCCATTATTGGGGTCAATAAATGAAAAGGTTTGTGCTACTGGAACTGGTTCACTGATGCCCGAACTTTCAATGAGTAAATAATCAAATCGTTTTTCTTTTGCTAATCGCTCAACCTCAATCATTAAATCCTCTCTAAGAGTGCAACAGATACATCCATTGCTCATCTCGACTAATTTTTCCTCAGTACGAGACAATGTATTTTCACTCCTTATGAAGTTTGCATCAATATTTACTTCACTCATGTCATTAACAATGACCGCTACCTTCAGATTATCTTTATTGTGTAAAATATGATTTAGAAGGGTTGATTTACCAGATCCAAGAAAACCACTTAAAACAGTGACAGGCAGTTTACAATTATGTGTCATCAGGTTAAAGATTAATATGACTCTTGAACTCAATTGGGTTCCCTAACGCAGAATCGTTTAAGCGAAAGGGACTTTACTTTAGGAGTAATATCTATATTAAGCGTGGATATCATCAAGTAATCTGGGGGGAGTTTGTGGGTGCGGATTGATCCATAGGATAGCCATATCTTTGATTAGTTGTGATATTAGTGCTAAATCTCATGGATGTTGAAGTAGAGAAAATGTCTAATCAAATAATCTGAGTCTAATGAAAATTGGTACTCATCTAACTATGAAAATGATAGAGGATGTGCTTCTCAATCACAGAGTGGACTTGGAGAGCTCTCAATCCACCGTTAGGTAAAGTTCAATCGGTCGGTGAGATCCAACCTAAGCCACTGGGAAACGAAATAAGATGGAATTCAGTCGACCCAGTGTGGACTCCGTATTTCGGGCTACGAAATTATAGGCTATTTAGAGGCGACTCGTCTACTGACAGCCTCAAGAGGATAAGGCAGACCTCATAATAAGGATCTATTGTAGCCGGATATCTTTCTGAAACGGTAGTACTTATCAAGTTTACATACCAATAATGGACTTAACCAGATGATACCTGTGTGAAACACTTGAATATGGCCAACCACAGTCAATCAGTTGAGGAACGGTGTTGTTTGTGCCTCAACTTAGAAAGGGAGATTGAAACATATTTTCAATCTATAATAGCCAACAATTAACCACTAAGGCCAACTGAGGAGTGTAAGTCACTGAGGTGAACTCAACGCTATGATAAGGTTTGACCGTTGACTTGAGTTCGGCGGTTTCGTTTACGAAAGAGCTGATAAATATAAGATTTCCGGAA
>JAPOTS010000063.1 GCA_026709065.1 Bacteroidota bacterium | reverse complement strand
TTTCATGATTATCTGCTAAATCAATCTTCACTTCAGTGCTTACATAGCGGGCTATATTCAAATTGTAGTCATTGGCTATAATTTCGTTAATTCCTACCCTACGTGCATAACTATCAATACTTTGCGGACGATTCTGATACGTACTAACGATCTTCTGGATATGTGCATCTGATAAGTGGTTCACTCTTCTTCCTTTCACATAATGCTCTGCCGCATTAATGAATAGAATATCATCAGATTTTTTGCATTTTTTTAAGACAACGATGCAAGCTGGGAGGCCCGTTAAATGGAACAATCTACTGGGGAGGCTGATGATTGTATCTATGTTTCTGTCTTCAACTAACTTACGGCGGATTTTTGCCTCTGAACCTCTACGAAATAGTGCAGCATGAAGCATCACGATGGCCATGACTCCATCGTCTTTAAGATAGTGGAGTCCATGTAGCAAAAATAAATACTCTGCAAAAGATTTAGGAGGTAATCCATAATTATTGAAGCGAATGTCACGAGCCATAGATTCATTAGGATTCCATTTATACCCAAAAGGTGGATTAGCAACGATCGCATCAAAAAGAGGCTTTTTTGTGGGGAACATATCACGGAGCATTTTCCATTCATTGGTCAAGGTATCACCATGATAGAGATCAAATTCAATCGCTTTCATCCCGTGAATCAGCATGTTCATTCGTGCAATGGTGTATGCTGTGAAATTTATCTCCTGTCCGTACATTCTACCGATGGCATGGGAGCCTAAATGTTTACGTATCCTGAGCAGGAGTGAGCCTGATCCGCATGCAAAATCCATCACTCTGGGGAGATACTCGCGTTTCCCGTTTTTGGGATCTTTACTATCAAGTATTACAATCTCAGAGATAATTTCCGATATACATTGAGGTGTATAAAATTCACTTGCTTTTGTAATTGATCGTGCTGCGAACTGCCTGATCAGATATTCGTAAGCATCTCCAAATGTGGTAATATCGGTAGAGACCTGACCTATACATTCTGATATCCTTGAGATGATCGTGCACAATTTTGCATTGCATTCCTTATAATTATTGCCAAGTTGATCCGACGTAGGATTGACTTCAGAAAAGAGTCCAGAAAATGAATTCTGAAACGATTCAGTTTCAATATATTTGAATCCCTCTTGAAGTATATTGAGAAGATCACTATTTTCTATACGGGCAAGATACTCAATATTACTCCACAGATACTGCGGATGAATCACATAGTGAGCCGTTCGGCGCATTTTGTCTTCAAACTCCATCTGATACTGCGAATTTAGTTCATACCATACAGAAATAGGAGATCTTCCATCATGACCATCGACATTAGGATATTCCGATCCGAGTTCCATCTTTGCAACATGTTCGTAGTTGTCAGACAGATAGTGCAAACATAGCAATGCTAACATGTAGGGACTCAAGTCACCATGTTTCATAGGGCCGTGAAGTTCCTCCACCGTAGACCAAAGGGCTTTACCCAGTTTTTGCTGTGTATTCTGAGACATGGTTGAGTCAATGGGTTTTGAAATCAAAGGTCTTTTTTAACTTCTCCATAATTTCTTCAAGCAGTTGCAGGTTAGCAGGTGCAAGATGATCCAAATCATAAGAATAGATATTCCTATGGGACAGTGAATTCACAATTTGGGCAATCTCATCAGTATTTTCGTAACCTATTCGTTCCAATGCGTAGCTGAATCTGCCTACTCCCAGAAACGAAGAAACTATTTCTAACAATTGGCGGAGAATTGAGAAATGAAAGGCACTTACATTGCCCTTATTACGAGATTCTTCTATGATCTGGAACAATCGAAGGTGATAGAGTAATACGTCATTTCGGACAGTTTCCATCGATAGATTTTCATGTTTTCTACTAAGGATTCTTACCTTTGTGATGTCGAAGTACTTAGCACTCTTATCCCCCTTCTTCAACCAATTAGATAAAATTGATAGGAATCCTACATGATGTGTAGCGATAATGATCTTGCGTTCCTGAGCGTGTGCCTCAATCAAATTATATATTGTGGAAGCAGTAACAAAGATGTTATAATCATCTAAACTTGAGACTGGATCATCAATGAAAATATATTCAGATTGAATGTCCGACCAACCCTCTATTTCCATCATCGCTAAAAAAAAGCACCAAACAAAGATTCTCTCTTCTCCACGAGATATCTTCATTGATTGAGTACCATCAAACTCGGCATCTTTAGGAAAAAATGAAATAGACTTGATACCATCTTCAATATCTGAATGCATATTGATGATAAAATTAAAACTGACTCTGTAAGGCATCAGCTTCGCCTGAATTCGATCTTCTGTTAGGTACTTATGAAGAATACTCAGATTGCTGTGTAGGACAGTCATGAGACTATTGGACTTTGAACTCTTTGTATCATTATTCCAGACGAAGAGATCCTCGCTGTAAGCATTGTAATAGATACCCGTGTGATTACCACTGTCATCTTTTGTGAGATTCTGATATTCTACTGACAGTCGAGTTTTTCCAACAGAATTAAAAGCGTAAAGCAATTGAATTGCAGAACGATCATTCCGTAGATCAAGTGCAATTTGTTCAAGAGTATTCATTTATGATAAAGTTTGGGGGTTAGCTTTTGTATGAGCCCTTGTTTGTGCAGTTGAAGGGCTTCAAGTTTGTCAACTTCTGCATTAATTATGGTATCCAAAGATGTAAGACAATCAGCAATTTTATGTTGTTCTGCATGGCTATTTGGTACAGAAATATAGAATTTTTCGATGAGAGAAATCTTAAGAGTTTGAGAGGTTGGGAGTGAGACACGATAGGCAAGAATTGCTTTAAACCTGTCTAATAAATAAAAGGCAAATCGAGGCTCAACCACTGGTTCCATCAGGGCGTAAGCTCTCTGATGCAAATTGAATTTACCTTTGTAATAGTGGGGGTGAACCTTTTTCCCTTCAAACAAAAGAATTACTGCCTCAGCATCAAATAGAAAAGTCTGAGATTTATTGGAAACGTTGATTCTATCAAAAAATGGATAGAGGCCGTCATCTTGATGGCCAGATGTGTCAGCATTTCCATTTTTAATGACCCTGAATGCGTTACCAAGAGAGACTTGAGTCCACACAGATGAGTCCTGAAACTCTGGAAACCGTAGTTTGGGCATGGTCTCTCCGAGTTGTGGCAAGAGTTGCTGTAATAGGCCGAGCTTGTGTTTCTTTAAGATTTCTATCTTTCTGCCCTGAGCTAATAATAGGTCATACAGTGGAGCGAGAGAACTCTTCATAGAATGTTGCTCATTACCATCATGTACTTCAACTGAAGACACTGTTTGGATAACATTTGGAGGGACTTCCTGATTAGTAGTCCAAGAATGGCGACACATGAATGTTGAGTAGTTAATAGGTAATGCCAAAGATTAACTCACTACATATGTAGTTGGATGATGTCGAGACTATTTCCACTGCATAGATAGTGTATTATTCAAACCCTCCGAGATTGAATGTGTTCAAAGGTTTTGTATGGAACAATATCCATAAGTTTTATAAATGCTGATCTTTTTGATATTCGGACACATTCATAAATTTATCAGATTCGTAATGATATGTATGGATATGAGAGTTTAAAGCGATTGTCTGATTTATGCGGTAGACATTGCGTTGCTTTATCACTAACCTTTATCGATGCTCACTTGAAGTGAATCCAGTCCCTTACTCACCAATACAAGCGTATGGTTTCCCGCACTCTGAACATCATACCCCATGCTGACGTTTCTACCATGGTGCCCCATTTTCGTGTGAACATCTCAACTTCAATACTAAATGTTGTCCAGATTAGCAATCTGGAGAATTCCCTACTTGACTTACCTTCACTGTCATACACCCTATCAAAATAATCAATTCCATACAAATCGTGATAGAACCTGAAAAGATTATTAAGGAGCCCTTGTGAAGTGAAGAAAAGTCATGTAGAAGTTGGCAGATCTGTAGAACTCATTATCAAATTACATGGAACGATGCGATTCGTGCCCATGACGAAGCTCACATAGATGGGGGAGCCCATGAAATACTCAACGAACATGCGATCGTTCGGCTATCTCCCGTCCCTATGCGGTTATTTTGTGCTATCTTTGTTAAAGTCTCCGCTCTAATTCATGGTGGTATTGTTTTCAACCATGGTTTCGTTGATGGAAACAAACGAACTTCTCTTTATCTAGCGATACTGCTTATTGAGAAGAGTGGGTATTCAAATCGCGTTAATCCTGTGGCCATGATTGAATTCATTCCAGCAGTTGCTCGTGGAGAATTTACTCGTGAAGAATTAGCAGAATGGCTCAGAATGAAATCATTGTGGAGATTAATCAATAAGGATCACTGTCTACAACACCTCA
>JAPOTS010000054.1 GCA_026709065.1 Bacteroidota bacterium | reverse complement strand
GCTCTCATTGATCCATTAATCAGACAACAACAGTCCTATGCAAAACTACATCAACTTATATTTGACACGGACTGGTGCTTAGAGGTCTATTTCAATTGAGTTGAAATCTGCCTAAAGGTAGGGCAAAGTTTCCCAGAGAACATAGTTCTGCAACGTATCCCAAACGGGTAATCGTTCACTGATTAATTCGGCGTTATCACGAATCATCATCTTTGCTTGACTTAGACTATAAACGACAGAGTTGTTATATTTGAATTATAGAAAGAGAACCCTGTTGAATCTGTGGAGGAATTTTGAAAGATCTCATTCGGAGTACGGATCTGGGCGTATCTTTAAGAACAATCCAGAATTAGAAACAATTAATCATTTCCATGAAATCACAATTATTCGCTTTGAGTGTGCTTCTATTAATAGTCACATCCAATCAGCTTTCTGCAGTTGCACAAATGCAATATCAACCGCCTCCTGAGCCTCTTGATCAGTTACTGGATGCTCCAGCAACCCCAAATGTTAGTTTGAGCCCTGACCGTCAAATGATTGCCTTGTTGCACAGGCCTGGGATGCCCTCAATTGGAGATGTTTCGGCCCCTGAAAAGCGCTTAGCAGGTCTACGGATCAACTCAAGGATTCATGGCCAAAGTCGGGCATCCAAGTACTCCAAAATCACCCTGAAGTCTTTGGAGTCAGATGATCAGTGTTCAGTAAGTGGAATTCCAGAATCAGGAGGTATCCGAAATGTAGCTTGGGCACCCGGTGGAGCGCATCTTTCATTCACTGTAGACATGGACGATCGCGTTGATTTATATGTCGTAGAAGTGGCTTCATGTATTGCTAAAAAACTTGCACGCATCGCAGTAAACGATGTTGTTTCAGGTAGCATTCGTTGGAATCCTGATTCGCAATCACTCTTGGCGCGTTCGATTCCAGAAAATCACAGTCCAATGCCAATAGAGCCTCTTGCACCAAAAGGACCAGTCATTCTGGAAAATCTCGGTGAAGAGGCCGCAGCCCGCACTTATCAAGACCTACTCACTAATCCGTATGACGAGGAATTATTTGCTTGGTTTTTGCAATCTCAACTTCTTGAAATCACACTTGATGGACTGGTGAATCAGTTAGGAAAACAAGGGTTAGCTCTAACGCCAATGCCATCCCCTGATGGCAACTATATTCTGGTTCGCGAAATATTGGAACCATTTTCATATTTGGTGCCCGCAAGCCGCTTTTCACACAGGTATACTGTGTATGATTCTCAGGGGCAATTCGTTAGAGAAATCGCAGAATTACCATTGGCAGAAAATGTACCCGTGGCATTTGGGTCAACGATTATGGGCCCTCGAAGTATGGCATGGAGAGCAGACGCACCAGCTACACTCGTTTGGGTGGAAGCACTTGATGGTGGTGATGGTGGGATAGAGGCGCAATGGAGGGATGAGATATTATTGCTTGATGCTCCTTTTGATTCTAATCCGATATCTTTGACAAAACTCCAATTGCGATATAGCGGAGTACTTTGGGGAACAGACTCTATAGCTCTGGTCATGGAAACATGGTGGTCAACCCGCCAAACTAAAACTTCGTTGGTTAATCCTTCCAGCCCTGGTGAAATAGTACAGGTGATCTTTGATCGTTCTACTGAAGATCGATATGGCAATCCGGGGAGTTTTCAGCGAATACGTAGTGATCAAGGGACACTTGTGCTTCGGATGCGAGAGAACCAATTATTCTTAATTGGAACTGGTGCATCAGAGCAGGGTGACCGCCCATTTCTGAAAAATTATGATATAACTACTGGAGAGACCACTACATTATTTCAGAGTGAATCTCCACATTATGAGCGCCCTGTCACATTCATTGATGAGTCAAATATTTTGACCATTCAAGAGTCTGTTGATTCCCCGCCGAATTATTACGTGAGGAATCTTGATGATCGTTCATTGAGAGCTGTGACTGATTTTGAGCATCCCTATCCAGAACTTGTCAAGATGGTAAAGGAGGATCTTATTTATTCCCGTTCGGATGATGTACCACTGAAATCTACACTTTATCTCCCTCCAGGTTATGATGTTGAGCGTGATGGGCCTCTTCCAACCTTGATCTGGGCTTACCCACGGGAATTTAAAAATGCTGCATATGCTGGTCAACGCACTGGTAGCCCCTATCGGTTCAAATTTATGAGTTATTCGGGGGCAATCCCATATGTGACCCAAGGATATGCGGTCTTAGATGCGACATCTATGCCAGTGATTGGTGAAGGGGAAAATGAGCCAAATGATACGTTCCGTGGGCAGCTGGTTGCTAATGCTCAAGCAGCGATCAATGCAGGTGTGGAAAGAGGTGTAGTTGATGCTAACCGAGTCGCAATTGGTGGACACTCCTACGGAGCGTTTATGACGGCTAACCTTCTTGCCCACTCTGATCTTTTTAGAGCTGGCATTGCCAGAAGTGGTGCCTATAACCGGACTTTGACTCCATTTGGGTTTCAGAGGGAAGAGCGTTTATTTTGGGAGTCACCTGAAACCTATTATTCCATGTCTCCATTCATGCATGCGGATAAAGTCAACGAACCAATTCTATTGATTCATGGTGAAGCAGACAATAACTCTGGAACGTTTCCGATACAGAGTCAGCGGTTTTACGGAGCATTGAAGGGGCTTGGCAAGACTGCGCGCTTAGTCATGCTTCCCAACGAAAGTCATGGATATCGAGCCCGCGAATCAGTCGGGCATGTCTTATGGGAAACGACTCGCTGGCTGGATACCTATGTGAAAAATTCTGATGTTCCCACTAGATCAGAACCTGAGTTGTCTCCCGAAATGTAGACAAAGATCATGGATAATTATTGGATGACACCTATTTTATCAGAAAGAATCGAATGGAAGCATATGCATAGCTGATTCCAAGTAATGCATCAGGATTCAAAGCATCAGAGAAAGCTCTTGCTGAATTAAGAGATTCAATATCGGTTCTCAAATTCTACTGCCAGCAACGTGTAGCTAACATCATATGAAAATTGAGGTGCGAATATCATACAAGGGCTCAAATTTTCCCCAAATCGTGTAATAAACACCCTGAAAGTTGAGTCACTTTCATGATTGAGAGATAGAAAATTTAGATTCAAGTTAGCAGAAATTATAAGTGACGAATTTCTTCATTGATTGAATCATTTCCAAACTGTTTTATAATTCCAATCTCATTCGTTCATGTTCATACTGAGTTGCTAATTGTTTTTTCGCGATACTCTGCGTTTAGAATTCCTAGAATAATTGATAGCTCATCCTACGTTTTTACATCAGTGGCTTGACCTAATCTCAATTGAATGTATTTGGAGGACGCTCAATCCAGATGGTCACTGGGCCGTCATTGCATATCTCCACCTGCATGGATGCTCCAAAGCTACCAGAAGCAATCTCTCGTCCAAGTTCATCAGAAAGTTTTCGTTTTATATACTCATAAAGTGGCTCAGCGATCTCACGGGGCGCGGCTTCTATGAACGATGGACGATTCCCTTTATTCGCATTACCATAAAGCGTGAATTGAGAAACTAAAAGTATCTCGCCCTCAATATCTTGTATTGAGAGATTCATTTGTCCGTCACCATCTGAGAAGATACGAAGGTTTAGACACTTACGTACTAGCCAATCGGCTTCGGAATGAGTGTCTTTTGAATGGACCCCTAAAAAGATCAGCAAGCCCCGATCAATGCGTCCAACGGTTGAATGATCCACGGTCACACTAGCATTTTGCACCCGTTGTAACAGAGCGATCATTGCTTTAGGAGTTGATCAATAAATTGCTTTAACAAAACAGCACTTTTTCCCCTGTGACTGATCTGATTTTTATCTTGTTTTGAAAGCTCAGCGAGGCTAATGTTGAATCCATCTGGAATGAAAATGGACTCATATCCAAAGCCTTGTGTGGACATTGGTGATCTAGCGATACGCCCCATAAGATGCCCCTCAAAATAATGAATCTCGTCAGAGAGCGCCAGAGCTAATATAGTCATAAACTTTGCCTCACGATTTGATGTGTTGGCCATAAGATCTAGCACTAAGCTGCGGTTCGCTTTACTGTCTGCAGATTTGCCAGCAAAGCGGGCGGAATGGACTCCAGGTTGACCATGCAGGGCATCAATGAATAAACCTGTATCATCACTGAGTGACCAAAGGCCAGTGTGTGCTTGAGCGCTTAAAGCCTTGAGAGTTGCGTTACCCTTCAATGATGATGCAGTCTCATCAACCATTGGGGCATTTGGAAAAGCAGATAAGTCCAAGATTTGTAAGGAGTCAGAGGCCAAAAACAGTCTGAACTCGTCTGCTTTGTGGGAATTACGCGTAGCGAGTAGGAGCGTAGACTTAGAATCATTAGATACCATTGATGTCCTTAAACGACTGGAAATGATCGTCAATTGAGTTCTGAGAGTGCATCAATTTTGAAATCATCTGATAATTCAAAAACGAGTGGGTGCGTATTCAATCGAGAGACAATCATCCATATAGGATCACCCTCGATAAAATGTAGTTGGCGCGTATCTTCTGGAGTATGATAGCCAGTATTTGAGATCATCCGCATATCGCCGTCCCCATTAAAATGAATCACCGAACCCCAACTCGCATTTGCAGATCCAAAAGCATCTGATGTAGAAGAAATATTCCCAGATATAAAGGCATAGGATCCATCGGTTGACTTGATTGTGTTAATCGCCATTGCAGGGGCCCATTGGACTTCACTTGGCAGTTTTTCTGAGATAAAACTCGTGACGGATTGATTCCAGAACACCATTGAGTGCAGTACATTAACCATGTGACTTGGCTCAAAATCATGGCCAAATAAATCGGCAACTGACTCATCTTTATAGGAATGGTAAGTAGGGATTTTTGTAGAAAGGATTGGTAATTGTTGGAGTAATGCGTCGCGCGATGCCCACACGAACCAATCGTCATGATGCCATTGAGCAATGATAGGATCTGTACGCCCATCTTGATCGAAATCATATGCAAAGAGTGCAAGCGGAGATTCAAAGACAGTATTGGAGCCCAGATTCCCCACGACTAAATCTAAATATCCGTCCGCATTCAGGTCATCAATGCTTAGGCTTTGCCAAAGCCCATTAGAATCTGAAAGCCCTAAAGAATCAGATCTATCAACGAATGTCTCTCCAAGGTTTTCAAAAATTGTCACAGGAATCCATTCGCCAACTAACACGAGATCTGGATGTGAATCACCGATCAAATCAACCCATTCAACATCCGTGACATGCCCGATTTGATGAAGAGTCGGAGACATCATATCAGTAACATCAGTAAAATATCCTTTTCCATCATTTTCTAATAGTGTGCTGAGGCCCGCCTCTCCATAGCTAGCAGGTGGGGTATCACTTCCGACAAAGATATCAATATCTCCATCAAGGTCAAAATCAGCAGTAGCTACTGATGTTCCATTTGAAAATAATGAGGGCAATCGGTTTGGGGCAGATTTAAAATTGCCATCGCCTGAGTTCATGTAAATTCGATCCTGATGTAGGTCTGCAGGTCCTGCCCAGCCGCCAGTCACGATATACAAATCTTGGTCACCATCAGCATCTGCATCAAAGAAGACAGCATCAATCACTTCTTGGGCTTTATGAGTGTCTGGGAAAAGTACGCTACGATAACGCCTTTCACCTGTTAGGATATATAGCTCGCTTGTTTGATCGCGGGCACCTCCAAAAAAGAGATCTTCAAGTCCGTCCCCATTGACATCTCCCACGGCGATGGCTGCCCCATGCGCACTTCTCCAGTAAGGCAATAGGGGTTGAATTTCAAAGTCCCATATTTGATCTTCAATATGTGAAAACGAAATTCCATGTTCTTCAACTCGTTGAATCAGTGCGGTTGGGTTATGATGGGGGATATCATTGAGTTGCTGGCCGTCTATTTCATGGAGAATAACACGCGTTCCAGCGGGTACAGGGCCTATAGATGATCTAAGGCCAGAAGGCCAGATGACCACTAAGGAATCGGCAATGGATGCGGTTCCAAGCCCAAAGCTGAGGGCATGGTTAACCGAAGACTGAAACCCTCGAGAAGGAAATTGCTCCTGCATCTGATAAATTCCAGATGACCACAGATGAACCTTTGCTCCGAGTCCAGATGTATTCATGCCTGTTCCACTGAGCTGTACAGTGATATAGTTGTTGGTTGACTCATTTCGGTAGATCAAGGTCGGATGATTTAGCGCATTGATGACGAGGTCAAGATCACCATCGAGGTCAAGATCTCCGTATGCTGCACCATTTCCTATTACCCGAGCATCAAACCCCCATTGAGACGTAACATCACTGAAGTGGAGACCATTTATTCCTTGAAACATGACATTGGACACAATGGCTGCTGGCATCTTGTTAGCAACATCAGCTTCAACAGTAGGAGAGCGGGCTTGGAGCGCCCGTTGAATATCTGAAGTTGCAACATAGTCTATATAATCTAAATCATTTGGTCGACCAGGGATACCATTGGTAATATATAAATCTTTCCAGCCATCCCCATCAAAATCTGCAATGAGTTGTGACCATGACCAATCGATTGCATCAATTCCAGCAAAAACGCCTATCTCGCTAAAATAGGGAATGCCATCAGATGTGATGCCTCTGTGGAGTTGTAAGGTGTTCCTAGAAACCTGAGGCCCATATCCAAAGTCATGCAATACACGCATCATTGCATCAGCGCTTGCATGGCCTGTAGTACGCTGCGTCTCCATATCACTAGGCAACATATCCAAGGCTATAATGTCAGGTAACCCATCATTGTTGATGTCTGCGATATCAATGCCCATGGTTGAGCGACTGGAATGTCCGGTAGTGTTCCAAAGAGATTCGTTGAACGTACCAATCCCACTATTGAGGTAAAGATAGTCATCCTCATGAAAATCGTTGCCAACATATAAATCTGGCCAATCATCTAGATTTAGATCGCTTACGGCAATGCCGAGTCCATAGCCGAGCGCATGCTGTAAATTCCTGCTTCGGCGGTAATGCTTACAAAATATCCATCATCTTGGCGATAGAATTTGTCTCCTACTTTTGGGGCATCAATGATTCTGCGCCATGACGGAACATAGGAGTCACGGGAATGAATGGCATGATTGAGCAGATACAGGTCCAGATCTCCATCAAGATCAAAGTCAAGCCATGCAGAATGAGTTGAAAGGCCTTCAAAGTCTAATCCGTATTTTTGACTCTCCTCGGAAAATGTGCCATCTTGTTGATTGATGTATAAATGATTGTGTCCAGTCATTGTGAGATGATTGACGTTGCAGACGTAAATGTCTAACCAGCCATCTCCATTGATATCCGCCATACTTACACCAGTAGACCAGGTATTTTCATCGGAGCTGATTCCCGCCCGATTGGTGATATCCTGAAACTTAAAATCACCATGATTCAAAAAAAGCCGGTTAGAGACTTGATTTCCAGTTAAAAACAGATCAGGAAGGTCATCATTATTGATATCTCCAATAGCAACGCCGCCACCGTCGTAGAAGTACAGGTAATCAATAATATTAAAATTTTCTTCAGGCGCAAGTGTATTGTTAAAGTCTACCGAAGTGTAATTCTGATCAAGCAGAGTAAATAACTCACCACTAAATTCATCCCCACCTCTACATCCAGCTAAACAGAATAAGATCACAATGGAGCTAATTCGCATACTCAAAGACACTGAGTGAATCATTATTGCGGGCTACAATGATTAGCATCTTGTCACCTAACTTAAGGTTAAGAATTTGTCGTATCTGACCTTCCACGAAAAAACCTGAATTTGACCAAGAGAGAACTTCAAGAGAGGATGCCATCAATGCCGTACCGAAGCTAGCATCATAACGTCCAGCTTCTGGCTTCACTTCGTACAGGTTGCCTCCAGCAAGAATCATTAATCCATCATCAGTCATGAGTTCAGACAGACCGTAGATAGGAGAGAATTGCAGTTCTTCTGGTGCAGGGCGAAGAGTGAAATGACCTGATCCTTCATTGATTCCAATCATGGTTCTCAGTTCAGTCGTATGTAAATGCAATGATTGGCTTAAATCTTCCTCAGAAAAAATATCTAGCATTGTCGCTTCGGCGTAAGACTCGTATGTGGGGAATTTTTGAACTAAGGAAGGGATTTGACTCACAAGATCATGACGTAAATGCCATGGAAGTAGCACATCGTCAATGGTTCTTGCGAAGATCTGCTCAATTCTGCCGTTACGATCAAAATCATCAACCCACATATCCACTGGAGCTTTGAATCGAGAATTAAGGCCATGATTACCTGCAACGAAGTCTAGGTCACCATCTTGATCTAAATCTATCGGAAGGATGGATTGCCACCATCCAGAGGTGCTTGCTAAGCCCGCCTCACTAGGTTGGAAGACCCCGTTAATATTTTCTAACAAAGTAAGAGGCATCCATTCACCAGCGAGTAACAGGTCTGGATTAGAATCTCCATTGAAGTCTGCACATGCTACATCTGTGACCAGTCCGATGGATTCAAGGCTAGGGGCAAGACGGGAGGTGGCATCTGTAAGATTCCCAGAACCATCATTAAGGATCAATTGACTGCTCACTGGAAGCCCATAAGCAAATGGTTGTAAACGATGGCCAATGAAGAGATCCAAATCGTCATCTAAATCAAAATCCATTGAGCAGACTGAGGAGGTGGGGAAAAACCCCTGTGTAGATAGGTTGATCAGGGAGGCATCACGGGTAAAAAACCCACCTCCTTCATTCAAATAAAGTCTATCAATTAGAGCAGAACTACTGGTGGGTAGTTCACTTGAACCACTCGCAACATAGAGATCCTGATCCCCATCATGATCAATATCAAGCCAGACACAATCAATATCCTCAGAGATTGCATCCTCCTCAAACAGAGGTTGATTTTGTAGTTCAAAATCTAAATCGTTTTGAATGAACAGTGCACCTGACTGATTACGGGCACCGCCGAGATAAAGATCATCACGCCCATCTCCGTTTGCATCACCTTTACACATAGCAGGGCCCTCTGTAGAACGCATGTGAAATAGTAGAGATTGCTGTTCAAAATCATTGAATGTGTTTTCCATGTGTTGCCATGTAAGTCCAAGAGAGTCAGGATGAACAGGAATCAATAGCGGATTTTTATTTTTGGGGTTTTTATCGGATTTGCGCTTCGGTGGGGGAGGTTCATCAAGGAGTAAGCGTTGATTTGTCGTGACATTTTTAGAAACGGAGACAGCCCCCTCAGGCCAATAAATGACGAGTGAATCCAAGAACGGGATGTTGGCTCCCAATCCTAAATGTATTACGGGGTCAACGCTACTTTGAAACCCTCGGACAGGTTGCTGCTCAACATACCAGAGTCTTTCTGATTTCCATGCACTGATTTGTGCTCCAATCGCGTGGGTATTTGCCGATGCACCATTAAGCTGAATTTGAAGCCAGTGATTCTTAGGGTAATGGTCAACAGAGCGGTTACGAAATAACATCGGGGCCCCTCCGACATTATTGATGACAAGATCCAAATCTCCATCTAAGTCTATATCTCCGTATGCGTTGCCATTTGAAAAGCCTAATTCAGATAGCCCCCATGCTTGAGTGACATCTATATAGGGTTGCGCTTGTTGGCCGGCGAACATATGATTGGGGATTGGACGAACTGGAATCATTTCAATCAAGGTCTTCCAGTCCACGTAATTTTCACTGGTCAGCATGTTACGAGTATCTTCATCTCTAACGGCTTCAAGGTAGTCAGCATCAGTCAGGTCGCGATAAATTCCATTTGCAACAAAAATATCACGAATTCCATCATGATTATAGTCGGCAATTAATGCGCCCCAACTCCAATCGCTCGCATCGACGTGAAACTTCCGTCCTACTTCCGAGAAACGAATCTTAGAATAAGGGTCAATACCTCGGTTGATTTGAAGAGTATTTCGCGTAAACTGATGATAGTAGTCATCGCGGATATAGGCCTGATAACGTTCCCAACTATCAAAGGCAGAGACTGTTTTAAGCCGACGATCTGATGCAGGTAGCATGTCAGTCACAAAAATATCTAAGTAGCCATCGCCGTTGAGATCTGCCATATCGGATCCCATCGCAGCCGCACTCACACTATTGATGCTATTGCGAAGGGACTCGGAAAATGTCCCATCCTGATTATTGATATAGAGGTAGTCAAACTCAAAGAAATCATTAGAGATATAAAGATCGGGCCATCCATCCCGGTTGATATCGCCTACCGTTGCCCCAAGTCCAAAACCGATTTCGCTACGATAAATTCCGGCACTTTCAGTGACATCGGTAAAGGCTGATTTTGGCCAATCATTGCGAAATAATTTGTCACCGCCATGTGGGTGAGGTACATGCCGGGTATTGATTTCCAGATTGAAGTCTGCAATGCTACGGAATGAATTATTGACCAAAAACATATCCAAGTCTCCGTCTAGGTCATAATCAAAGAAGGTGGCGTGCGTAGAGAGACTTGGGTCGTCAAGTTGATATAGAGCCCCAAGTTCTTCAAAGCGTCCATTCCCTTGATTGATATATAATTCGTTACGACGGTCATCATCTTTTACGATTCCAGAGTTACAGACATAAATATCTAAGCGTCCATCGCCATTGATGTCTACCATTGTAACACCAGTGCTCCAAGCACGCTCCCCCATGATACCTGCTTGCTCAGAAATATCTATGAATTGGAAATTCCCTTGATTCAAATAGAGTCGATTTGGGGTTTGATTGCCAGTAAGGAATATATCGGGAAGCTGATCATCATTGATGTCTCCAAATGCAATGCCACCTCCATTATAGAAATTTCTGTATCGATACACATTGAAGTCATCGTCGTAATGGAGAGTATTTTGAAAGTCGATGCCAGCATCCAGCGCGTCTATTTGCTCAAAAAGGGGGCCCTTTTCTGAAGAGCACGCTCCTAATAGTAAGGTCAATATTGCCAATAATCGGCTAGTCATCTTTCAAAGGAGGTAGCTGATTAAGGTCAGAAATTTTAACGAGAACTTCACGGTCACTGGCTCGCTCAATGGTGATTTGTCGGTTGGCATCAATTTTTACAAAATTTGGGCGAATGCCAATTGTAGGAATCAATTCGTGTTGCACTATGAATTTAGGTCCAAACCAATGCTCCATTAGGTCATGCACTTCAAAAATGAGGCTATCTGACCAAAGGTGCTGGTTCCAAGGTGCCCAGCTATCATAGGAAAATCGTATCCGCATTTGGGCAACATGATCATCCACAAAGTCAGGGTAGTAGAGCATGGTGGCCTCAAATGGAAAGGCATCTGGAACCTTAAATTGGACAAACATATTACTAGGCCCGTGGGTGACTAGTCCGCGCTGATTTAAGGCCCGACTTGAGTCATAAAATGCTTGACGTGGCATCCCTAATTCATAATTAAAAAAGAGTGTTCGGACTGTATCAGACCGTAAGGATTCGCGCGTGAGCATCTTCTGGTATGGAGATGCGTCGTTACACGCCGCGATGAAAATAATCACAAATATCGGAATATAGATACAACGCATTAATTCTGAAAATACCACACAGAATGGGGTTAATTGATTATAATAGTGTCAATATGGGAGATGTCCGTTGATTTCTAACGATGAGGTGAAAGTAAAGTGTAGCAGGGGATCAATCACAACCCTTAGTTTTTTCATAGTCATACCCAACGGTCAGTGAGGAAAATCAATAATGTTTGAGCGAGCCTAAACATTACAATACTGGCTAAAAAGTAAAACAATCTGTGAAATGTCAACGTTGTTGATCATGGGTTAGCTTACATTAAACGCCGATTGAGCGATTGATATTTTTCAGGAGAATTACTTTCTGGGATGTTACATGCTCCGGGACTCATGTATCAAAGGTGTTTGCATTTTTTTCATAATGCATTCTTGAGGTCAACAACGCAAAATCACTGAGGGTAGTATTGTTCAGTACTTTGAGGCTGTTACTCGGAATTACAGGTGGCGCCAACCAATCCACAGGAATATAATCTCTCAGTTGAGAGCTGGTTGCTGGGATCACCAAGAAAAAGGCCTGATTCGAGTTTCGCCCCATGCTCATTGTTCAATGATCAAAACCTCTGGATAGTATAAGTCAATGAAACCCGAACGATTGTCTAATTTCTTGACATCCTGTTTGAATCGTGCGACACTCCGACGTTGAATACCAAATATTTCAGAAAAGGCACTATAAAAACTTTGAGTGTCTTCTATTTCATACACGGCATCTTTCCATTGATCTGAAAACTTAGAAACCCGAGCACGAATTTCATTCCAGGACAGGCGCATAATGATTAATGAGTTTGAATGACATCCAAGCGACTTCCAGGTTTGATGTTTGTGATGATTTGTTTTTGACCATGAGGCCACTGAACAACCAGAGAATCCACCGATTGATTAATCAAGCCAAAATGTATGACCGGATCTATACTAGATTGAAATCCACGCTGTAGGTATTGTTCTGAAAACCAATGCCTCCCGTCAGCCCATACAGTAATTTGAGCACCAATTCCGAAGGGATTGGGAGGATTTCCTTTGAGGTTGACAGTGAGCCACTGTCGTTCTGGATATAATTCTGTTGCACGATTACGGTATATAAATACAGGCATGTTCACATTATTTACCACGAGATCTAAATCTCCATCATTATCAAGATCGCCATAAGCCGCTCCATTAGAAAAACTTGGAGTAGCAAGCCCCCAGTTTATACTCACATTCTGAAAATCAGAGCCTTGGATGCCAGCAAACATTTGATTTGGGAGTGGGTGAGAGGACAATTGTTCAAGAAGCTTGATAATTGGTTGTTCATGTGCAAGAAAGAGTGCTCGGAGAGTGTCGCGGTTGGAAGCACGGGCGATAAAATCTTGATCTAAGAGATCCTTATAAATCCCATTTGGCACAAAGAGATCGCGATGACCGTCTAAATTAAAATCTGCAATTAATCCTCCCCAACTCCAGTCTGTACTTTCTAATCCTGCTAACCGAGACACTTCACTAAATTTTAAGTGCCCATCAGGTAAATGACCTTGATTTAATTGCAACGTATTGCGAAGCACTTGGTGGTGATATCCGTCATTGAAGCTTTCATTGTATTCTGTCCAAGATGGAAATGCAATGCGGGACTGGTACCGTGATGGAAGTGTTGGTAGCATGTCGGACACAAATATATCTACCCAGCCGTCTCCATTATAATCAGCAATATCGCCTCCCATAGAACTGAGGCTCATGGTTGCGATTGCATCCGGCCCTATATCAGTGAACCGCCCGTTATCATTTAAATAGAGGTAATCGCGCTCAAAGAAATCATTGGAAACATACAGATCTGTCCAGCCATCTCTATTGAGGTCGCCAGCGGAGATCCCAAGACCAAATCCAATTTTACTACTGTAGATACCTGAGTCAACTGTCACGTCAATAAACTGCCCCCTATCATTACGCATCAGGCGGTTGCCTCCATCGGGATCAGGGATTTGTCTAAGTTTTGGAGCGGGTTGTAAATCGTCAAGAGATCGGATAGGATTACTCAAGATGTACGCGTCAAGGTCATGATCTCCATCGTAATCAAAGAATGACGCGTGAATGCCGAGCGCTTCAAATGCAAGACCATATTCATGGGCCATCTCTTCAAACGTCCCGTCGTGCTGGTTGACAAATAATTCGTTATGACGTTTCAATCCGCCAGGTGGACCTGATTTACTGAGATACAAATCTAACCATCCATCACTATTGATATCAACCATACTCACGCCGGTAGTCCATACGCCATCAGAAATGAGCCCTGAACGTTCGGTAACATCTTGAAAATTGAAGTCGCCGAGATTTAGATAAAGTCGATTGGATACTTGATTACCCGTCAAAAAAATATCGGCTAAACCGTCGCCACTGACATCACCAATGGCAACTCCCCCTCCGTTGTAGAAATTCCTAAAGACATATGTGTTGAGAGTTTCTGCGGGCGTAAGGGTATTGGTGAATGTGATACCAGTTTGATAGGAGTCCATGCGTTCAAAGAGGGAGTCATCCCGAGCACAACCGCACAGTCCATAGCTTATCAACAGAAGTATTGAGAAGTGAATCTTAACCATAGACAATCACAATAAAAGGATCAAATATAGGCTATGACAATAGATGTTAGGAGCGTCTCATACGGCGAGAAACTTAGCCACTACCCCATTGAACCTAAGGGCTCATTTTTCAATTTGGGCATTTAGATTGTGCGTTTCAAAGAGGAAATTGCTTAGAATCTCCTATTCATAATAGTATTTCTTGCAAATTATTTAACTTGAACACTGGGTTGGACTTTGAATAATTGTTCAAATACCTAATCTAAACACTGTTCTTCTGCTTATAATGGCCGATTTGAATGTTTACCCTAACATTTTCAATGTGATCCCAAAAATCGTCTCAACTCTTTAATCAATGAAAACAACAATTGATTCCCAATTAAAGACTGAAACGATTCTGATAGAGGACTTTAACATGGCTCTGAGATTTCAATGTGGCATTTCTTTATGGAGTGAAGCAGTTTTTAAGAATGAAAACGTAGTTCATCAGCTGAAAGTGCTGAATGAAAATTCGCGTATTTTAGCCAATCTATAATTCTTATAAAAAACCACTACAATTAGTATGACTAGTGTTTCAAATCTTAAAAAATGACCTTTTCTGGATGGCATTAATTAGTTCAGTAGCATGAGTTGGGCATGTATGAGAAAATAGAAAGAAAAAGTTATCGTAGTTCAAATCCATAGTCCAATAAGAAAAGAGCCACTAATCATTACGGTTTTAGAAAAATTTCAATAGATCACGAAGAAAAAGACCAGCAATTCCACCAAGTCCTAATGGAACTATGACAAATCGATCTAATCCCAACCACATACCAAGCCCAGATAAAGTTAGTGTGCTTACCGAAGTGATTGTTGACGCATTTATCCATCTACGGGAGATTTTGTATTCTTCAGCTCCTAATTCAAGAGACCTTTCGGCCATTGCTATAATTCGGAGTGAAGCCCCCGAATGTACCTGATCATATTTTTCAAAATCATCCGCAGGTGGAAGTGGAGCACTGTCGGAGGATGTAATTTTTCGGAGGAGTATACTTGCAGAAGTATTTTACGAGCCTCTGGCGGTGCATCTGGAGAAATCCAACTCTGAATTTCTTGTTTACCACTGGACTGCACTTTCTGTTCTGAACTGCCTTCAGGTAATTCCTAGTGGCTATTTATGTAAGTTCAGATCAGATCTACCCGTAGCTTTCCTCATAGCTGAACCGACTCGATCCCGAGCTTCATACAAGTGAATCCAAGGATTTTTTTGATCGGAAAGTTTTACACCATCGGATCCATAATGCAAATCAAAGAATTCGTCAGCAAGATTTCGAGTTTTTTCTTGGGGTAATTGCTAGGATGAGATGCTCGGCACTTTAATTTCTCTAAATGTGTCTCCAACAGTCCAATAAGACGAGCATGATCTTCGGGAGTCAAACTAGGTTTATTAGGATGAATCTTATCCGACATTAAACAATGATGGTATGTGATTGGAAATTGAAATTGAAATGAATCAAGTATTTCAATAAGTACATGATATAAGTTGTAGCAGGGATCAAGAGGAAAATCTAGTAGGATTCCACTGAAAAAAGTCAAGCGAGTTTAAGACATGCTGATAGCATTTTAGTTCATAAATGGTTGTGCAGAGCATGGTATTCTATTTGATTGACTTGAATTAGGATATTTCAGCATATAGTTGAAAACTCTATATCAAAAGTATAATCCGAAACTAACTCATAACGCTCCCATAGAAATGGACCCTTCCATTCTACACTAGCATGATAGTTTGTATTTCAGCAGATTGCACCCAATTGATTCACACAGGAATTCTCCTACTATATAATGCCAAGTTAAATCGGTATGAGCTTCAGTATGCCCTTATTGGTATGATACAGTTACAAATACATCAACTGTTTGGCCAGCGCTCAACTATGTGCTTGGTTTGCGTATAGAATTCAAATCCATGTTTTCCCTCCGCATGAAGTGTTCCAAAGAAGCTGTCTTTGGATCCTCCAAACGGATAAAATGCCATTGGGGCTGCAACGCCAACATTGATCCCAATATTTCCAGCTTCAGCTTCATATCGGAACTTTCGAGCTGCTGCGCCACTGGTCGTAAATAAGCAGGCCATATTACCATAACTCTGGGAATTAACAAATTTGATGGCTTGATCCAGATCATCTGCGTGTAGTAATCCCAATAAAGGTCCAAAGGCTTCCGTTTTTGCAAGCTTACCAGATGGATTTATATTGTCAATTAAAGTTGGAAAGAGCCAGTTTCCATCTTGAAATCCATCGACAGTTTTTCCTCGACCATCAACTATAATTCTAGCTCCTTCTTTCTCACTCGTTTTGATAAATTGCTCAATATCGCCCCGACTCTCTGGGGTAATCATTGGCCCCATCTCTGTAGTTTCATGCAATCCATATCCGACCTTGCGAGAGCGCGTTACCGCAACGATCGCATCTGTAAAGGTCTCTCGGCTTTTCCCAACCGTGACGGCTAGTCTGTTGGCTAGACAACGCTGCCCAGCACAACCAAATGCAGATTCTGCGATGATTTCTGTTGCGGAGTCAATTTCGGCATCTTCTAGGATAACCACCACATTATTTGCGCCACCCTGGCATTGGACACGCTTTCCATGTTCGGCTGCTTTGGCATAAATATATCTGGCAATTGGGGTTGATCCTACGAAGCTGATTGCCCGAGTTCCCGGGTGTTCAATCAGTGCGTCAACGACTTCTTTATCCCCATGAAGCATCTGTACGACTCCCAGAGGAAGTCCTACTTCATCAAGTAAACGTATGAGCCAAGCCGCAGTCTGTGGTGTTTTTTCACTTGGTTTTAGGATGAAGCAGTTTCCGGTAGCGATGGCATAGGGTAAGAACCAGAGAGGAATCATGCCAGGAAAATTAAATGGAGTTATGGCAACCACAACGCCAAGTGGCTGGCGGATGATATGCTCATCAATGCCGCGTGAAATGTCCTCGTTATTGTAGCCCTGCATTAAGCTTGGAGCGCCACATGCAACTTCAACATTCTCAATCCCGCGGCGCAATTCCCCTCTGCTCTCTGACAGAGTTTTCCCACATTCTTCTGTCAATGACCGTGCAATCTCCTCAAAATGAGTGTTCAGTTTTTCGCGAAAGGCAAATAGATATTGAATTCGTTCAGAGACTGGGATGCGCCGCCATTGAAGAAATGCCTCGTGTGCTACAGATACCGCGCGGCCAACTTCTGTGCGTGATGCCATTGGAATGCAACTAATCGTACCACCTGTGGCAGGGTTGGTAACAGGGAGTATAGTATCGGATTTAGAGGACTGCCAAGTCCCCCCAATGTAATGTTGTGTATGAGTCATCATCAAATGAGAATTTCTGTGACTGATTAGGAGAAAAGTAAGGTATGAGTGTGAGTTATTTCAGGTTGAACACTAAGAAGTTCTTGAAGAGTTGTTAGAACGGCAAAATAAGAAAGATTAGGGTGCTTGTTTAACCAAACGATTGAGGGTCAAGCATTCATGTTGATTTTATGAGACTAATCGCAGTTGCAAGGTTAGTAGATTTTTTTGGAAAATCAGCGATTCTAGCCCCAAATCAATCCATTTTGAGGGTTTTTTCGCAGGTTGAGATTTATTTTCTTTAAACCCCCTAATGTAGTAGATGATGAAATTAGAAATCTAGGATCATGAGATAGACTATACAAAGAATCTAAAGAACAGACAATTCATTCCTCTCGCTCAGAGACTGAAGATAGGACTTTCGCCATTGAAGATATCCGCTGGTCGCCAGTCCTAAGTATAAAGCATAGAGCAGTAATGTGAGATAGAGTTCAGTGACAAAATAGAGTCCGAGATAAATTAGATCAGTGGTGATCCATACCAACCAGCTTTCTAATAATTTTCTAGCTGCCATCCAACTCGCAATCACACTCAGCGAGGTCGTCATACTCTCTAAAATCGGGTGATTTGATTCTGCAAAGGAAGTGAGGATATATATAAATCCAATGGTTCCTAACACCAATAGTGCAGACAGAAGTAATGAAGTTTTAAGTTTTATCCGAGTGACAAGCAAGGTTCCACCTTCGGGCCCTCCAGTTAACCAAGCCCTCCATCCATAAATAGAGATAACAATGAATAACCCTTGAAGCAACATAGTGGTATAGAGACGTGCATCAAAGAACACCACGGCGAAAATAGCACTGCTAACAATTGCGGTAGGCCAAGTCAAAATATTTTGACGCACATTAAACCAAACGCACAGAATCCCAGTGATGACAGCGATCCCCTCAATCATTACATGCAAATTGATCATGGAATGATAATTACGTACGCATTACCGGGCTCTGAACCGCTCGCAGCTCCAATGAGTGCAGTATTACCGTTGAGATCAATTGCACTTCCAAATGAGGCATTTCCTATATCAAGGATGCCTCTGTATTGCCATTGACCGTTTTGACGGCGATAGATATATACAACACGATCTACATTGTAATTGAGCCTTAACTGCTCATCATACCCAACAACCAGAGCACGATCTTTGTACAGTGCTACCTCGGTGCCGAAAGCCCCTTTTCGATACGGAGTCGGGGGAAGTAATGTGGCCGTTTTCTGCCAAGCTCCTGTTGAGTCTTGCGCGAACAGTGTAGCTTGCCCAGACTCACGGGGACCGGCTTCGGATTGGCCAACAATCAGTTCTTTGTCATATAAGTCAAGTGAAATAAAAAACCCCTGTATCCCTCCAAGTTGTGCAATCTCAGACCATGCTCCATCTTCTGAAAGTTGAAAGAGAAATACAGATCCAGAGCGTCGGCTAAAATAACTACTGCTAGCCACCGCGAGAGTGTTATCAAATAGGGTTGCATTCCCCCCAAAGATTCCCCGCGCGGTTGTTCCAGATGCCTCCAAACGATCATAAAGAGTCCATGTGTGTTGATCTTTCTGAAAAAGATAGACGGTCCCATCACGCTCATTTTCTGGCGTGGGGTCTCCACTAGTGGTAATCAAGATCTTATCATGGGCAATCTCTATATCTTCACCGAAAGCGCCCTCCCTTTGATCGGTACTTGGACTCTTTAAGCGGGCAGTGAGAAGCCACTGTTCATCATCATTTCGTTCGTAAACATACACAGCATTGGGCCTCTCATTACCAAAGAATTCTCTGCTACCAGAAACCAAAGCTATGCGTCCTTCAAGGGCCACTTTACGTCCAAATGCGAGCCCCGGTTGGCAGTCATCAGGAGTGAGTTGAGCGGATTCGCGCCAATACCCTGTTGAATCAGAGAGCTCGTAGATATAGGCTGCCCCACTGCCGGTATCACATGAATTTTGACCACTTGCACCAACAATAGCCCAATTCCCATCTAACGCAACAGACGTTCCAAAATAGTTTCCTTGTGTCGTATCTGCATAGGGGAGTTTTGTGATCTGGCCATTAACAACAACCACACTCAGAAAGCCCATGAGTATGATAAAAAGTGTCTTAACAGAGTATTTGAAACGCATCAGGTGCTGGACTCCATGAGGTTTTCCCATTGTGCGTAGAGATCCTTCAATTCTTTTTCAATGGCGACATAAGTTGCTGTTGCTTCCTTCGATCGGTCAGGATCGGAGTAGACTTGGGGATCGGCAAGGTTTTTTTCGGCATCTCTTTTTCTCAATTCAGCATCGATAATGGCGGCTTCTGCAGTCTCACACAGCCATGCACGTTGATGAGATGTGAGCGTATCGGGATTGGATTGGCCGTTCATTTTCGCTTCTCGATAGGCCTTGTTTCGGGCCTCGGCTTCACGGCGCTTTTCTTCTTTACTTTTTGGTCCACCAGAACGGGTAAGTTTCTTTTGATTTTTCTTGCTCGGTGATTTTTCTTTTTGTTTGGTTTGTTGCAATGAGCCGTGATCCAAAGCCCATCGGTAATCGGAGTAAGTCCCTTCATACATACGAATTCCTTGATCCCCTACATGCCATGTAACATTGGCAACATGATCAAGGAAGTGTCTGTCATGACTGACAACAACAAAGGTGCCATCATATTGGCGGAGTGCTTCAATAAGGACTTTGATGGATTGAATATCAAGGTGATTAGTTGGTTCATCTAGAATCAGAAAATTTGCTGGATTCACGAGAGTACGCGCGAGAGCTAAGCGGCTTTTTTCTCCACCTGAGAGTGCCTTTACGGGTTTGAATACATCATCTCCAGTGAAAAGAAATGCACCAAGAAGTGTTCGCAAGTATACCTCTTGATGCCCGATGGCTTCCCGACAAAGTGATTCAAGAACAGTATCATTGAGATTTAATGCGTCGGCTTGATGCTGTGCAAAGAATCGAACGCTTACATTATGGCCTTCCTGACGGGTTCCGTCAATGGACTCAGACCCATAGAGGATTCGTGATAATGTGGATTTACCAGCTCCGTTTTTACCAATGAGTGCGATTTTTTGACCACGGGTGATTTCTAGTGGACCGGCTTGATTGAAGACATTAACCGCTGGCCCATCAACACTTGGATATATTTTTGAAAATTGACTGAGTGACAAAACAGTACGTCCAGATGGAGGCGGTGATGGAAATCGGATCTGAATCTGTGCATCAGGAGATTCTGGTAGGGGCAATCGTTCAAGTTTGTCAAGATGCTTGATTCGGCTCTGTACCTGTCGTGCCTTAGAAGCCTTGTATCTAAAGCGGGCAATAAATCGCTCCGACTGTTGGATTTCTCGTTGTTGATTATCATAAGCCGCCTGTTCTAGAACACGTCTTTTTTCACGTTCAACCAGAAAATAATCATAGTTACCAGCGTACTCGGTTACTTTGCCACGATACAGATGAGCAACTGTATCAATCATACGATTCAAAAAATAGCGATCATGTGAAACAAGAATCACTGTACCAGAATAAATTTTTAGATATTTCTCAAGCCATTCAATACTCAAAATATCAAGATGGTTGGTCGGCTCATCCAATAGCAGAACATCAGGTTTTTGAAGCAGAATCCGAGCAAGCGAGACTCGCATACGATAACCACCAGAGAGATGATCAATCCTTCGCTCCAAATCAATCGTGGCAAATCCAAGGCCTTCTAGAACGGCCTCGGCGCGCGCTTGGGCAGAAGGGGCTTCTTGAACAGATAAACGTTCGTGGATGACTTCAAGTTCACGGAGAATTTTTCTATGATTGGCACCAGGTTGCTCTAATGCCCGTGTTAATTCTTCTTCTCGTACTTGGAGTGCACCAATAGAATCAAATGCAGTCAGGGATTCTTCAATCACCGATAGTCCCGATGTATTTTCCTGAACATCCTGACTCAAATAGCCGACTGAACCAGTCCGAGAGATCTCACCAGAATCGGAGTCTAATTGCTGTGCAATGACTCGGAGCAATGTTGTTTTTCCAGCCCCGTTAGGGCCAATCAATCCGATCCGTTTCCCATCTCCAACAGTCCATGTGAGATCGCGGAGAATCGAATGGCCTCCAAGGTGAACCGAAATACTCTGTAACTGAATCAAAGCCTTAGATTAATATGCGTTTCGATTAACAAATCCCTTCCAAACCGTTAGGAGCATGATTTTTATATCCAGAAATAATGACCAGTTTTGTATGTAATACAGGTCATGTTGAATGCGTTTTTCTAAAGATGTATTACCGCGCCACCCGTTAACTTGGGCCCAGCCAGTGATTCCTGCTTTCATTTTATGTCGTTGCATATATCTGGGAATTTGATCCTTAAAATCTTTGATAAAAACTGGACGTTCAGGCCGAGGCCCAACCACAGACATATCGCCCTTAAGCACATTGATGAATTGAGGTAATTCATCTAAAGATGTGCGCCTGAGAATTTTCCCGATCGGTGTCGCACGGTTTTCTCCCTTTTTTGCCCATACAGCCCCTGATTCCTTTTCTGCTGTCACCGGCATTGACCTGAACTTAAGCATGTTAAAACACTGACCATTGAGCCCCATCCGCTCCTGACGATAGAGGATTGGACCGCGAGATGAAAGAATGATCATCAGTGAAATGATCAACAGTAGGGGAGAGAGGACAATCAAAACCAAGAGCGAAAATGATAGGTCAAGGCTTCGTTTGACAAATCGACGAAAGTCCATTGGGGCCTCATCAATAATATGCAAAATAGGGAGGCCATCTACATCGGTGATTCGACTATTAATGATATCATGTTGAAGTAGATCTGGAACCAGACATACATGAACTAACCGAGAGGAAAGTGAGCTCAATAGGATCTCGATTTTTGCGGCTGCTCGAAGGGGCAAAGCAATATATACGTAATCAATCGAATGCTCTGAGGAATCAAGGAAATGGAGGATGTCATCAACATTACCTAACACATCTTCTTCATCTGATTTATGATCATCCAGAAACCCGATCACCTGAAACCCCATCCAGGGATATAATTCAAAGGATTTTTCCAATCGCCGCCCAGCGATACCAGCCCCGATAATCAAGACACGCCTCAGATTACGCCCTTTTTTGCGTGCATTGCGAACATATAGGTAAATACATAGACGTAAACTCAGCATGCAAAGTGGAGTCAGAATCGCAAAAATTAAAATTGTCAGGCGTGAGACATTAAAGTCACGATATAAGGAGAGAAATACCATAGACACAAACAATGCGAGCCCAACTGATTTACCGACACTACGAATTAAGCTTGTCCAGCTCTGCGCACGATCAGGGACATACAAGCCAGATGCCCAGAATGTGAGGGCAGCAGAAATGAGAATCCATGGGAAAAAAGTCAAGTAGCGACTCAATGGGAGCCATTCGGGTAATGGAATTGGCCAGTTTGTGAACATCTCAAATCTGAGATAATAGGCAGCAATCCAAGAACCTCCCACGAGGATCATATCAGCAAAAAACAGCAACTGCTGATAAAATCTGCTTTGCTCTTGCAACATAATCAGTTGTGATTATCTGTGATTTCCTCAGTGAATTTGAAGGATAAAACTTGGTTTGCGGTGTTAAGAAGCGTATTTGCGACATTAATGCAAGCATCCCATGGCGTAAACTCCAAAGAAGAATGACTAAACCCTCCAGAGGACGGAACAAAGATCATTCCAGACGGGCATAGATGTGCCATGGACTGTGCATCATGGCCAGCTAGAGAGGGCAAACGGATAGAAGATAATCCAAGTAATTGACTTGATGCTTCAAAAGAACTAATGATCGGCGAGGCCATTTTTTGAGGTAGGACAGATTCCAGATGGTTAAACTCAATTTTGAGATCAAATTGAATAGCAGCTTGCATCGCATGATGATGCAGAGTTTCTTCCAACTCTTTTGCACGGTGTAAATCATCACTTCTTAATTCCATAAATACTGTAACTTGATTGGCAACGATATTAAATGCTCCAGGCGAAAAATCCATTCGCCCTACCGTGGCCACGCAGTCGGTGAAATGCTCCTTTACAGTATGATTGACTTCCAAACAGAATTTGCTAGCTCCAAGTGAGGCATCATGCCGTTGATCCATGGGAGTTGTACCTGCATGGTTCGCCTCTCCTAAGAAGTTGACTAAATACATGTGAATTCCGACCATGCCTGTCACAATTCCGATATCGGTATCGCTTTTTTCTAGTCGAGTTCCTTGTTCAATATGAACTTCAAGGTAGCCTAGAAGATCTTTGGGCAGACGAGCACAGGACAGGATGCCGTCAATAGTCAGGTTTGCATTGTCCAATGCGTTTTGAAATGCCTCAGGATTACCTCTTGGGTTTTCTAGGTCTATTTCGGTGAGCTGTCCAGAGGCAGCGCGGCTACCAAGAAGAGAAACCCAGGTTCCTTCTTCATCGGTAAAATCAATCACTTCAAGAGATATATCTGGTGAGTAATCGCGTAGTATCTGAGCGGCTTCAAATGCAGTAGCGACTCCAAGAGTCCCATCAAATCGCCCACCATTAGCGACGGAATCAAGGTGGGATCCCATCAGGAGTACAGGTTGTTTGTCATTGGAACTCTGATGAATGGCTGATAGATTACCAGCTCCATCTTCGCAAACGATAAACCCTCGTTCAAGGATCATGTCTCGAAAGGTTTCTCGGGCTTCAAGGTGGGCTTCACTTAACGCGGGTCTATTAAGCCCACCATCTAGGGTAGCTCCATCTTGTGTTAAGCGGTGAAAGTCTTCTTTGAACCGGGTTTCATTAATGTGTAGGCAAGTATCCGACATTGTTAGAGGATGAGGTAGAGTTGTTGATGGTGTTTTCAAAGGGGATTAACACTGAGCGAAATATCAATAGCATCAACAGAATGCGTGAGTGCCCCGCAGGACAGGTAATCTACACCAGTTGCAGCGATGAGCGGGGCCGTATCAAGAGTGATTCCTCCAGTTGCTTCAGTGTGGATTTTGCCGTCAATGCGATCAACAGCTTTTTGCAGAAGCGAGGTGTCAAATGATCCATTAGACTGGTACACGGCCATGTTATCAAGAAGCAGTACATCAATTAGGTGAGCGACAGAGAGTGCTTCGTTGACATCCGCCATCGTTTGAGCTTCTACATCAATCTTACAGTCTGGCATTTTTGATGAAGCCTTTTGTACCGATGCTGCAAGTCCACCGACTACTTCAATATGGTTGTCTTTAATTAGAATTCGGTCAAAGAGTCCTATTCGGTGATTTGTACCGCCTCCGATGAGGACTGACCACTTATCAAGTAATCTCAGTCCTGGTGATGTTTTTCGAGTATCCCGAATACGGGCTGGAAAACCTTGAATGCTCTCCACGATCTGAGCAGTGAATGTTGCAATGCCACTCATTCGTTGCATGACATTCAAACAGACGCGCTCTGCGGTTAAGATCGAGCGTAATGGGCCAGAGATACTTCCAATATCGGTATTTGCATGGAGTGAGTCTCCGTCTGCGAATACCCATTGGCATTCTATGGATTGATCAACCAATTTGAAAATATGTTGTGCGACGATAATTCCGGCAACCACCCCATCTTCGCGCATGATAATTTTTGCGTCCCCCTGATCATCATCTGATAGGAGAGTCTCAGAGGTGATATCACCAGATCCAATATCTTCATCAAGAGCATCCTGAAGAATATTCTTTAGAGATTCAGAAGACAGGTAATCAGGAAAGCAAGAAGACATTCAGATTACTGTACTTCATTGCTATATTCACCGATACGATCAAGACGGGACAGGCGCTCTTTCAGTAGATCTTCAAGTGAGATTTTATCTAACTTTTTCATAGAATCGCAGATTGCCTGTCCAACATAATCATACGTAATATTAGGGTCGTGATGTGCACCACCTAAGGGTTCTTGGATGATGTGATCTACGATTCCTACCTCCGTGAGATCGGTTGCAATTAATTTTAGGGCCCGCGCGGCTTCTTCTTTGTGATCCCATGATCTCCACAGGATAGAAGAGCAGCTTTCAGGGGAAATCACTGAATACCAAGCATTTTCTAGCATCAGCATTTGATCGCCGATTCCAATACCTAAGGCCCCGCCAGAGGCTCCTTCACCGATCACAACCACGATAATGGGGACTTGAAGCCGAGACATGACAAATAAATTTCGAGCGATGGCTTCGGCTTGTCCTCGCTCCTCTGCATCCATCCCTGGATAAGCGCCCGGGGTATCCAACAGGCAAATAATTGGTTTTTTGAATTTTGTGGCAAGTTCCATGAGTCGTCGCGCTTTGCGATACCCTTCTGGATTTGGCATTCCAAAGCGTCTGTATCGGCGCTGTTTTGTATCACGCCCTTTCTGATGACCAACAATTAGTATGGTACGATCTTGATAGCCGTATCGTGTGCCCTTTAATGTAGCAAACCCGCTGACGATCGCAGGATCATCTCCGAAACAACGATCTCCATGCAGTTCAATGAATCCTTCAGTTAAAGCACCGATATAGTCATAGGTATATGGTCGTAGTGGATGACGGGCAATCTGTACCCGCTGCCAGCGGGTGAGGCTTCCGTAGATGGAATGACGTAGCTCAGCAATACGTGCGGAGAGTGCTTGAATATCGGACGAAAGGTCAATGTCACCTGCATCAATTTCGCGTAGTTCTTCAAGTTTATGTTCCAGCTCAACGATCGGTTTCTCAAAGTCCAACAAAAATTTGAGATTCTTTTTTGTCATGTTCTGATTATAGCAAGGTCACATGTCCAATGGAATCATGTAAAATGGTAAGAGAGTCAAGGAGCTTCTGATGCACAGTTTTACTAAGGCACCGAATAGCTATAGGATCGGATTTCTGTAATTTCATAAATTATTGGAGTAAAAACCATTTAATGTGTTATATGTTCCAGATGATTGGGTCAGGATAGTAGACGCATAGAGGGAAAAATATTGGAAAATGGAACGGTGGTAAGATTCAGGATCTCTCTCCACACAAAACAATACTATGCTTTCCACTGGCTGATTTAGGCAAGCAGAAAGAGCCTTTTCAAAAATCTCTTTCCCTTTGATCAACAAGAATCCACCCCTGTATTCATCCACGAAACGCCTTGCAAGCCCGCTGCGCCCCTACTTGCCTTGTTTGTGTTCTTTGTAGTAGTCGGACCAGATAGTGCGAATTTCCTTGGTCGGGGCTAAATCCCTTACATGAATGTATTCAATACCGTAGCTTTTAGATTATTCCGATAAACGCCTCTTGTTGAAGAACTTATATTTGTTACCTCGCATCTCCGCACGACTACATATGTGCATCAATACATTGACTCCCTCTTTACAGAGTGCGTCAAGAATGACTTACCTATCGTCCCCGTAACACCAATTGACCAAATAATCATAACACTGGTCAAATCGATAAATCTTTTCGCCAGGGAACATCATCAAATAGTTCTTCCTGTCCACCAGTTCGAATATTCATCACCTTCTCCTGGCTCATGCTTCTGCCGTCATTGAGTAGATGCTCAACTTCAATTCCTTCCTCTGCGAGCGCCTCCCCGATCATTCCAGATCTGTGGCACTGCTCTGGCTTTGCCTCGGCACACATAAGACAGACGATATAACCACGCTCACATGCAGTGTGCAAACGGGCAATACCTTCCTGAAAGAAAGGCTTAGCACGCACTTTCATGTAATTCACATGGTTGTTATCGTAACATGAATCATCGTCTGGGCGGCCGCCCAACTCCTTTCCCATGAATCCATACCCTATTCCTGCGTCACGAAGTGATATGGATAGAGGCACTCGGGAAAAATCTGGATGATACCTAGAGGATGGAAACGAGCGAACATCAATCACAAAATGCACCCCTTTCTCATTTAACTGGGACACAATTTCGTCTATTGTACGGCCCCCGTATCCGATCGTATATATACGAAAACTGGGCATTGAATTAAAAAATATTCAATGATGCTTCACATGAGACTCTTGCAGACACCTGCATGATGAATTCTGGAATTGGATAATAGATAGGGTTAACACACGCAGACATCTGCTTTTGTTCCCTCAAAAAGAATTATATACATGAATGCCTAAACTGTTAAGAATTATGACAACTGCAACTATTATTCATCTCAACTTCCGCTCCCTCCTTAACCGCCCCGTTACCAAGATTCGGCTTAAACCTTCAGAGATGGACAATTTTTTTGAAAAAATTTGATCATTTTGGTTAAAATGGCTACACGAGGACTCATTTTCTGTCAAAATCAGGGTGATTGCAAACCCATCGTACGGGGATTCTATACTAAACTGTATCTTACCAGAATCTCATGCTTTTTTTTCTGTTGAAATAGGTTTAACTCCTCAAATGGGAGCCCCATGCTTGCTCCCATTAGTGCTATGATAATATATATCCAACATTAAGGGGGCAAGCATTGATCCGACTGAACCCTAGGAAGTCCTAACCCTTTCAGTAGTACTGGCTGTGGAAATACATGATATAATGATAGGCAATAGGGTAAAACACACATAAAGAGTATTGCACCTGCAATCAAAAAATGATTGCAAAATCTGCATTGATATATTGAGTATATGACTACATGGCAGGGATAGCATCGTTAATATGGGAATTTGTCCAATGGAATCCAGAAGTGTTTGATTTAGCTACGTGATGCTTCCATGTGCGGTTAACTATAGATCTTGAGAACAAAGTATAATGATGTATATATAATTCATTATTAGCTATTATAGTCTATGAATAACACATATGAAATCACAAGCAATCTCAACACTTTCGGTTACTGCTCGAAAAGCATTAGTGAAGCTAGGTGCTGACATTACGGTCGCACGTAAGAAACGACGTATTTCAACTGTTTCTATGGCTGAGCGTGCTTTCCTCAGTCGTAGCACATTGACTCGGGTAGAAAAGGGGGATCCAACCGTTTCAATGGGAGCCTACCTCTCCGTGCTGGCAATCTTGGGGTTGGCCAAGAACCTCGGACAGGTCGCCGACCGTACTCATGATTCTCTCGGTTTAGATCTGGACGAAGACCGACTTCCAAAGCGCATCAGATCTGGGAGTCAAATAAAAGTGAGAACATGAAAGAAGTTGTTGAGGTCCATATAAAACTTGCTGGGGGAACTCATCATGTAGGTGATCTCCGTTATCTTGCAAAAACTCATGGACAAAGCTCGGTATTTGAGTATACAGACTCATGGCTATCCTATCGTGAAACCTTTGCGCTGGATCCTGCAAACTTACCACTGATCACACGACAACATTATTGGTCATCAAAAAAAACTGCACTACCGGGCGCGATCCGTGACTGTGCCCCTGACCGCTGGGGGAGGCAACTTGTTCGTCGTTCATTTCGGACGATGGATCTCAACAGAAATCTCTCGGAGCTTGACTATTTGCTGGCAATAAATGACTATACCAGAATTGGTGCTCTGCGCTTCAAACGTAGTGGAGAATCTGAATTTTGTCACAGCATTGGACAGCATACTGTACCTCCCTTGATATCGCTCCCTGCTTTGCTAAATGCTACGATGGCTATCCAAGCAAATACGGAATCAGCAGAAGATCTGAGGCTTCTGCTCAATGAAGGGTCTCCGCTTGGGGGAGCTCGTCCAAAATCAGCCGTCATTGACACAGAAGGATCCCTAGTCATTGCTAAATTCCCCAAACTGGATGACGAGTACTGTATTCCACATGGAGAAATTCTTGCACTCATGCTTGCGGACAAAGCTGGCATTAATGCTGCGAAAGGCAACCTACAAATGGTTGGAGATCTACCTGTTGCACTAATCCAAAGATTTGATCGGGTTCACCAACAGCGAATCCCTTTCCTGTCTGCCATGAGCCTATTGGGATTACAAGACGGTGATAGGGCAACCTATACAGATATTGCAGAATGTATACGCATGCATTCCATATCGCCCATTAGCGATTTGCATGAACTCTGGCGACGAATCGTATTCGGTGTTATGATCAGCAACCTAGATGATCATCTGCGTAATCATGGTTTTCTATATGCGGGCAATAATCAGTGGGGTTTGTCACCTGCATATGATCTAAATCCAATGCCAAGGTACAAGAAGGCTCGAGATCTGACTACATGGATTTCCGAAGAAGGTCCAGAGGCGGATTTAGAACTCGCATACAGGGCTGCACCCTATTTTGCGCTGAAACCGGAGACTGCGAAAAATATTGTGACTGAGGTGGAACATGCTGTAAAGAATTGGCATAAATTGGCACTGCAACTAGGTATGAGCAAAAATGACATGGAAGTTTATGAAACAGCAATTTCTGTGAAAGCATAAGAAATGCTGTCATGTGTATATCGGGTGTATAGTGAGCAGGGATTTACCTGCCTGTATGCCTTTATTGAGTAGATACGAAATAAACAAGCACAGGGAAAAGCAACAGTCGATTGTGAACAAAACAGTTTCAGATATGATATACAGATTATGTAGCTATGTTGGTATATTTTATAGCTACATTCAGATTAATTGGTAAGTTTTATTATTCATCTCTAAATCCACATAGGCAATCATTAAGTTCCATTCATTGTTTTTCGGCATGCTGGGGACTATCGTCGGGGGATACTTTTTTGTTATACATCCCTATCCAATCCAAGCACAGCAAAACAGGTTATTGCCCACAAGCGATACTGCATACGACTATATCACTAGACTACAGCGCCGCGGACATCTTCTGGATTTGAACCCAACCTCTCTGCCCTATACAAGGGGAGAGATATTTGACGCATTAACGCAGGTTGATACGACAAAATTAAATCAATCAGAGCGTCACTGGATCAAGCTCTTAGGTCAAAAGATTGGATTAATCAAACGCTCCAACGTAGCCAACGTTGGTATATCCTTTTCAGCCGAAATTGATGTCATCAATGGTGATCGATTAGATGTGCTAAGACCCATAGGTAATGAGGCCAATTTCTATTGGAACGCATCAGCGCTTAATGGTTATCTGGATGCTGGACCTACGGTCGCTGAAATGTCTCTGCACCATAGTAATTATTATGACCAAGACCCTGATGGAATTGATACCGCTTTACGGCTCTTAGCGAGAAGTGAACATTCCTATGTCGGGGTGAATCATAGTTGGATTACAGCATATATTGGTCGTTGGGATATTCATTGGGGACCATATAAAGAAGCCTCAACGATTCTTAGCGATAATGCCCGCAGCCGAGACCAGTTTTTTCTCAGGCTAGGTGGGCGGCGCTTATCTGTTACTGCAGTGTTAAGTGAGCTTGACAGTGCAACGGATGGTCGCTATTATACTGGAAGGGCTGAGGATGATTCAGTCAAAGTAGGGAGTGTTCGCAGATTTCATGCCGCTCATCGATGGGATTATCGTCCGACCAGAAAATTTATGATCAGTATTTTGGAATCAGCGATCTATTCTGGTGCATCAAGTTCGTTATCTTTGAAATACCTTAACCCGATGAATCCGTTTACATTTGTTGTAGATAATGTCCCAAAAAACGATGATAATAACGGATTTTTAGCAGGGCTAGTATGGGCGCAGTTCAAGAATCTGACAATTCAGGGACAATTAATGGTGGATGATATTCGGCTTCAATCCAATACTGGGCCAGAGTCTATCACCTATGTATTGACTGGATCAGCTGTTTATGCACTCCAAACTATAGATCTTAAACTTACTCTTGAAACCGTTACTTCTAGGGCCTATAATGCTCCTCAAATTGAGGGGCAATACATTTTTCTGAACCGAGGTATCGCAACTCAATTCAGCGACTATGTTCACTCGTCATTGTCTGCAGAGATCTACCTTGATCATAGAGCTACAGGGTTGAGATTGATACCAAAGATTGATGTGCTCTATCAAGGGGAGCGAGACATGCGACAGCCATTTCCCAACAACTCTGAATCGATAAGTAATCTATTAGATGGTGAAGTTGAACGTACTGTTCGTGGGTCATTGGGCGTATTGTATCAACCATCGCATTGGTGGTGGATTGGATTCGACGGTGGATATAATATCAATAGAGGAGGTGACAATCAATTTATTGGCCTTATCAATGCAGGAATCAGTATGACATTTGACTCCTCTATCAAACTGTGGGATTGGTGAGGCGAATATATTTAACCCTGACTCTATTGGTTGGCTCGGTGCCATGTGTTGCCCAAGATCCATTTAGTGAGCTAGAATTCCATCTGCAAGGGTCTCAAAATTTAGGACCTAATGTATTAGACGGACAGTGGCAGATGGGAAGGGGAGCTAAGGTTTCCGTGAGCACGCCATTTTATCTTGGGAATTGGGATATGAATTTTGCAATTCATCGTTTCAATGCCTTGAGTGATGTGCCAGGATTTGGGGCTTTGTGGGTCAGTTCAGGATGGGGAATCAATGTAAGACTTCATCCTAGATTGACAATTAAGCCTTCTCTTAGCATAGGTAATTACCGGATGTCGTTTGACGATTCAGCCACGACGTTTTCTGGAGAAAGTAGTGAAAGTGATTTTGTTGGTAGTTTAGCAATGCTCATCTCATTTGATGTAGGGCGAAGATGGTTTCTATATAGTCAGGCAGAATACCTGATGGTTCAGACTACACCACGGATTAATTTGTGGTTTCTTTCAACTGGAATTGGTTTCCGAGTTCCAACTGGAAAGCTCATTAAAGCCATTCTGGAGTGATGGGTGTGAGTTTAAAGGGCTACATCTTGTTATCGTTGACAACGGTATTTGCAATCAAGACAGGTTCTGCACAAGTACTCACATCTGATGATCTTGTACGTTCAGGGGTTACAAGGCTTAGTGACGTATTGGAGTTAGCAGATCAATGGTTAGGGAGTTCCACCGAGGGATACCATTGGTCAATTGCACCATTAGGGTTGTCATGGGAGGCAAGTCCCGACTGGAGTCTATTTATTGACGATCAACCGATCAATATTCAAGGATTGAATCATCAAAGCTTGAATGAATTACCCATTACCATTACCGAGATCTGTGAAATGCATCTGCACTCAACACCAGTTGTGATTGGAGGCCTGCTAGCTTATGGAGGGGCAATTGAAATTCGCCGATGTACCCCCCAAAAAGGTTTATCATTTGAAGGACAGTTTTCGGCAGGTAACGAAACGGGAGATCCAGGTCCATTTAAGTACACAAGTAATGCAGTGCCCAATGTTGATCGCACTGGACCAACAGCACATAGCTCAATTTCTGCATCTTCCGAGAACATGTTTATCCGTGTTTCGGCAGGTACTGATGAACACCATGCAACTGATCCTCGGATTCGATCCCGTGTTCTTGAGCTTTATCAAGGCGAAAAAGATGCTCGAATTCAGTATCGCACATTGAAATTAAATTCTAAGGTATTTGGTCATCAATTAAGTGCGGGCTATAGTCGCGTGCAAGACCTGATGTTTTTGCCCTTGATGGCCAGAGAAATTCCATTGGATAAGGAAATAAAGTATGCTTCTGGATCTTATGCAGGAAAAAGGATTGGGTATGCTTTGACATTCAAATCACTTGATTTGCTGTCTAGGCAAAACAAAGAGAACATTCAGATTAATTATTCTAAAGGAGAGGTGTATGCGCATGCTTATGGTATTGGATCTCTGACGCGAAACATTAAACTTAACTATGGAGTGACCGCAGAACTTTCTCGTTTGCGTTATAGAGTTGATCAGGAGGAACAACGGCTTGGATCGTTAAGGGTGTATACACTTATTCATACCAATCAAACGAGAAACTTTCAGCTAAAAACCATTGGAGCTTTGACGTATGATTCTGGTGCTATTGGGTATGAAATATTTTCTCATTTGGGGCATAGGTTAAGTGGGTTTAGTATGCGTATTTTAGTGAGGCATCGTACAGTGGAATCAAAAATGAATTTTGCTAGTTGGGTTGGCAGAGGATTTCATTTGGAAGGTTCGCAAATACTTGACTTCCCACACGGACCATCTAAACATGAATCAATCTATTCAGCCGACTTAGTCTGGACAATCGGACATAGCGTAAATCTTAGAATTACTACGGGGGCGAGTAGATACCTTCAGACGATCAAGCCATTTACTAAATTTACAATAGAACCAACTGGTGAGAGATTACAAAGTGTCACAGGGATTACATTTACCAGAGGAAACATCTTAAGGACAAGTATGAGACTTCATATTCCAGTTTCTGATAAATTCGGATTCAAGATGTCAGGTGTCTATGTATATCCTTGGTTGGGTCAGGATTCATTCATGAATGCTTGGATTCAAAGAATGCATTTTGGTATGCGAGGGGAATTCCGACCTAACGAAAGATTTAGCATTGATATGAGATTAGGCTATGTAGGGTCAAGTAAATGGGAAGAATATGAAGACGCGGCTTCTAAAAACCCGGAGTTCTATGCAGTGGAGTTACCCAGTAGGGTTTATCTCCATTTAACGGTTCAGAAGAGATTTTGGGGAGACCGCTTACGAATGAACGCTTCAATGCGTAATGTTCTGGACGATTCTCATATAAGTCATCCAGCAGGTGCTAGGGTTAATGCATTGTTTCAGGTGGGATTGAAATATGCTTTTCGGATGAATCGTAGCCGATAAAGCAGTTGTCAGAACTTGAAATTTATGAATCGATAGTTTAGATTCAACTCTCGATACTTTTTTGAAGCCAATATGTAAATGCCCTAAGATCTAATGAGATGGGGTTTGTACTATGCCCGGTAATGGGCGGTATTCTATGCTAAGTTAGGAACAGTTATAGTCGGATTGTTTAGAAGCGATTTGAACAGGTTTGGTATCAAGGCGATTTGAGGTTATGGTAAGCAATAAGTAGATTCACGATCTATCCTGTTGTGTCTGTAGACCTGTTCATTCAAGAAATGTGTATCTTTTTGGAACTTGGATATTATTCCCAACTATACTTACACACTTAAATCATGGAAGCCCAATAAAAATGATTTCAGTTTTGAATTATGCAGATTTGGACTGCGCAGATCTTTAGTTTTATGAAGTCATCTCCCCCGGACGTAGAATCATAAATTTCAGAGGAAATACAGTCATTCTATCAAGACCATACAGAATCGTTATAATTATTCTCAACTGAACCTCTAAGCCGTGTTACGTGGAACTGCACCCGCCAAAATCAACCTTGGCCTAAATATATTACGAAAAAGAACAGATGGGTTTCATGATCTAAATACCGTGTTTCATCCTATCGGATGGGGAGATAGGATCTCTGCTACTGTTTCGGAAACAGTGTCCATGACCTGTACAGATTCATCTCTTTCGTGTGGGGATGACAACCTTGTGATTCAAGCAGCAAAATGTTTACAAGAATTAACTGGAGTGAACCAAGGTGCAGTTATTCACCTTGAAAAGGAGTTACCTCATGGAGCTGGTCTTGGTGGAGGATCAAGTGATGCTGCAACGACACTTCAACTATTGAGTCAGTTGTGGAAATTAGAATCCTCCATTTCACTTGATTCCATCGCCTTAATGCTTGGTTCAGATGTTCCATTCTTTCTCAATAAAACGACTGCATATGGGGAAGGGCGCGGTGAATTACTCACACCACTGAATGACTATCGGTTTCCATTCAGCTTAGCAGTGATCGTTCATCCGATTCACATTTCAACCGCTTTGGCCTTTCAACAAATCAGCCCACAGGAAACCAATCAATTCAATCTAATTGAGACCGTCAAGTCCAATGATTTAGAACGATGGAGTAAGGAATTAGTAAATGATTTTGAATCTCCCATTTTTTCTCAATGGCCCTTACTACTTGAAACCAAAGCTCTCTTATTAAACTGTGGAGCAGGCTATGCCTCCATGAGTGGATCCGGTTCGGCTATCTATGGTGTATTTGAATCTTACAAGGATGCACAGATGGTCATACAGGAGGAAGCGTTTCGCGGTTGTGCTACATGGTGCGAAACTTCAATAGAGGATACTAGTATCTTTTGAAGCCCCTTTAAAGAGTCAGGATCATTCTATATTGAGAAGTATTGATTCAAATTCAGGGGCTTCCCTTTTTGAGATAGTGTGAAGATGGATGAGACTTTTTTGGATCAAAAAAAGTATCCTTTGGGTAATTTTATCAAAAACAGATATTTTTAATAAACAAGCATAGTTACCTCTTGAAAGAAAATGCCACATTTCACCCTCTCTTTGAAAAAGGCTTTGATCGGTTGAAAGAATCTTATGTGCTCAAAATTGCAATTAAAGGTGAATAAGGTGGATTTAGAAACTCCGAAAATGTCTTATATTAAAGTCCCTCACTGGCCATGAAACAATGCAATAATTACTTTCTTTTTGTTCGTGTTACTAACCCCCAATGCTGGTAGTGAGTCTTTCAAAGTCGTTATTCCCACTGTATATTAAATGAACCCGCCCATTCTGCGGTTGCAAGCACCGATTCTGTGCTTCATGTAACCGCATTAACGAATTCAAGGAAGGACTAAGCAGGGTATGATCCCATTCTATACGAAACTTAAATCCTTCCAATCCGGAGGCATCCACCTCAGTTGCCCCTAATCCACCAACAGGAGTGTCGGTCGCCGTTGTAGGATTTCTAATACTTGACTTAAACTGAAGCATTCCACCTAGTGGTGCAGTTGACTATAAGGTAGAATGGTCTACTGACGGTGGGCCAAGTTGGTCGGTTTTGGCGGATAATGTGAGTCAATTGGGTTACACTCATATTCGTAATCTGCTTACCCCTGGATCAACCTTTCAGGATTGTGTGATTATTGATGTAGCTGCTCTCGTATCGGAAATAACCGTATCTGCCATCAAGGTAGCAGATATCGTCTTAATTCCCGTTCGGCATAGTGGTTTTGACATCCGTGCGGTGGATAGAAAGTACGTTGCCGTACCTGCACTATGTGTGAACATCATCGGTTGGCTTAAGCCTTATGCGCTTGTAAAATGACCCCTTTTGGCGTTTATCAACATTGTGATATAGTTGATGAATCACTGGCATCAAAATAGCAAACCACACTGCATAACTGCCCCACGCTGTATAAGGAAGCGGAAAATGAGTACTAGATAAAAACAATCCGAATCCGAAAATTCCTATGAAGACAAGAAGCAGAAGAAACCATGCTAAGCTAAAGTGTTCAATTCTTTTGGCTAATGGTTCATATAGGAAAATGGCAACGCCCAAAGCTACTGCAACGATGCCCCCCCACAACAAGTCCATATCGGTGTAAGCCCCATTAAATTCACTCCGATAATTATGGAAAGCAGTTAGAGGAAAGAGCACTGGGAGAATAAGTCTTCCAATAAATTTGTTTTTCTTCATTAGTCCCAAGTATGTGCGGTCTTACAAGAGGTACCGTATTGATATTGACCTATATTGGACACTTTGACAGTTGAAAATAAATGCGGTTTTTAAAATATACGCATCTTTCTCGTATATGTCTTAATTTTCAAGGATTCTCCA
>JAPOTS010000034.1 GCA_026709065.1 Bacteroidota bacterium | reverse complement strand
CTGGTATGTGGTGCCAAGATAAGCGACTTTATGGCTTTCGCTTTCTGTGGACTCTATATGAGATGGCCTCCTCAGCGCACGAGGAGGCCATGACGCAACGATGTCTCTGAAGTCGCATGCAGTAGTCTGCTGAGACACCTCCTTCGTTCATCCATCTAATTGCCGCCAATTTGCCTCCTAAGTCACGTGCCAAAAACATTCACTCTACCTCAAATCCTCAATCACATCTAACATATTACCTCTAAGCCAATGCAAAGGCTCTGTTTGTACCTTAATTTCAAGTATTTGGCGGATCTTTGATCCACCCCAAAATTCCGCTGCTTGGAGTGCGGCATCTCGTATCAATACATTGTCAGTCGTTAATGCTTCACTAACCAGCCGGCTGCGCCAGAATTCCGTACCAAGTCCAGTTTGCCTGCCAAGGCAACGTAATAATGATGAGGAGAAGGTCGGAGTATCAACATCAAGACATACACTGTAAAACCAGTCCAATATTCTGGCATGGTCGGAAAATTCCATTGCTTCCTTGATGATTTCCTCTGCAGAATGGTCTATCCCATCTTGAAGTGGCTGTGCTTCAAACGAAGCATACAATGAATCTCTAAGTTTAGCTATCATCCGAAGGACGCTTTCAGTATCCGCATTGGCCCACTAGGTTTGCAATTTCTGCTGAATTTCTAATGGTTTCTCTGGAAATCAATAATATCAGGTGAAGCTACCAAATTATTTTACTGATTTGTGGAGAAGCCAAGCCGTAATTTTACAGGGTTTGGCAAATTTCGGTGTCTTATGGAGTTTTTCCTCCCGTATTCATCTCAACTTATGGTTTCAACTAACATGGAAACAATCCCTTTGTACTTGTGCTGTCAATCATTGAAATGATTTCACAGAAGGTCTCGGAATTGCTCTGTACCGTTTTATCACGTTGTTGTAATAATTTTGAATTGCTGGTGTCAGATTAATCTTTAGGATTGATTGCATCTCCACTCCCTCATCTCCTGATTACGCTCTCTATCGGATTTTCGCAAGCTAAATGGCATATTTCACAAAAAACTACAGATGCTACCAGTGCAAAATGCCAGATACGATTATCGACAATAACTATACAACGTCAATTGCTGGTAAAATCAAAGGCTTAAAGTTAATCTGCACGATGAACATTTACGCGGCATGGCTTTGGTGGAGAGACCTTTCCTCAAGTACAGCCAAACGGTGCACAATTTCCAAATTTGAGTCAGTAATCTCTTTTCTCAGTTCAACCATGTCTGTATGGCGCGCCTCTTCAGAAATGCGCATTTCATGTGCTATCTTCCATTAGAACCCACCTGCTCCAGCGAGTCCTGCAATGGTAACTAAATCAACAATAAGAGCAAAATTATCCAGAAGTACTATTATTCAATGTTAGTATTTGAAATATGCAAAACATAATAATGTTCGTTGGCACCGTTTGGGTTGGCCCCATTATATTGGTGCCAGATGTAAATCATCAAATCCGCCAACTCAATCAAAGCGAGTTAGTGGGAAGACCTGATCATATTCCAGCAATTAACGTATATTTTATCCTAATAGGACAGACATAATGAACTATTGCAATCATGAGTTGATCCAAACGATACTTCATCTGTCCGTCATCAATTTTGTGATGTCAGATTGGTCACAGGTGTTTTTCCTTAAAATGATTATCTAATCATGTCTTCATTCATTGATGATGTATATCAAAGCCAGAATCGCCAGGTTTATTCACACGGAGTGAAAATGAATGATGGTGATCATTTCAATGAGTTTTTATCTGAAAACGTAGCTTCTCGTTTGTATGATGAGACAGAGCAAAAGGAATTAGAAACCTTATTAAGAAGTACTAACAGTACCGACTTTATTGGGGAAAATCTAATAGTCTCTCTTACGACTGAGAATAAAAAGATTAAAACCATCTGGGAAGTTGGTGAAGCTATTGCTGAGGCATATTTAACAATGGAGTGCACTATTGTGTGGCCGTGGAATGTTAATCGTGATAAACGAATTGAACAAGCGAGTCTTGCTGGTGCAGATCTTGTTGGGTTTCAAGTTGAGGAAGAAAGAGTTACGTTCGTGTTGGAGAAGTTAAAACTTCCAGCGACCAAACTATTCCTCCAAGGGTTGTGTATGGGACTGACGGTTTGACTCAACAACTAATAAAGTTAGTTGTTGATCCATCCAAGATACATCAACTCATTAGGTGGTTGTTTTCTCGTTGCAAAACGAATTCTCTCAAGGAGTATTATTTAAGTGCACTAAAATTATTTAATGATTGCACAGATAAGGCCTATTTACTATAGGGCATTTTAGTTCGTGATACTGAATATGATGATAGGGACTTGAAATTTACATCGCAAAAACTTGGCGAGTTAATTGATGCTCCTACGATTTGCCATTTGTGGGCATTTTATATACCTTGCACTGTTAGTGACCTACCTCATCGTGTAATTATTAAAGGTAATGACCAGTGAAATTCTTGACATGATAGATGGCTCTCGTCAACAAGCCCTTAAGCAGGCTCAGTGCATTCAGATTTCAAAGGAACTGATATCATTTTCTTTTCATGCAGACCACCACCTGATACAGACAACTGCACTCTATCTTGAGCTTTCTGTGATGAACCTTATTGAAAATGGTTTACCAGAGGAAGACGAGAATCGAATGGAGTTAAGAATTGCCGCTCGCGATGCATTTAGGTTGCTCAAGGCTTTGCCGAGGCTTGATGATCCATTAGAAGATGGACTATTTTTATTGCGCACCTCTGCCTTAGCAGTTTTAGGTGACAGAGGAGTTGATGCTTCACGTTGGCTTAGAGAAATTGAGTGGCCAGAATTACCTATTGATTCACAGGATTGGATGGAACGTACTTGGGCAACTGTTGTGGATGTATGGCTTAGGCTTATCAGAAAGAATGGTTGGAGTGATCGAGATATTGTTCTAGAGCGCGTATCCAGTTTGAGAGACGCACAGGCATTACTTGAAAAAGAAATGCTACAAAAGTTAGACAGTTCCAACGCAAAATCAACAGCTTTGGAACTGATCGCACTCTATCATCTTGCCAAAGCTGCCGAAATTTTTGCCCATTACATTACCGATGGAGTTGTTGATGGTAAATATCAGATTCAACAATTACTTGACACCCATTTTGATAAGACTCTGGTTGCATGTCAGCACGCTATGATGATCCATTTGGAGCCCTTAACGATTCTTCTTTATGTCGCAACCTCTCAAATGGTTGAAAACTCGATATGGAGTGTTACGAGGGCTGTTAACTCACGCGTGGAATACTTTGTTAAAACCCTAATTGATAGAGGGCGTGGAGATAAAGTCATTTTTGATGTACTCCCCCCTCAAAGACAGGTTTTAGCAGAAAAGGGATTACTTGGCTCAAGCCGCCGTGCAGTTGTAGTGAGTTTGCCTACTTCAAGCGGAAAGACAATGATTGCTGAGTTCAGAATTCTACAGGCTTTAAATCAATTTGCTATGGACAGAGGATGGGTCGCCTACTTAGTGCCAACCCGAGCTTTAGTTCATCAAGTTTGTAGACAGCTTCGAAAAGATTTGAGTGATTTAGAGATAAATGTTGAACGAATTAGTCCAGTTCTTGAAATTGATAGTATAGAATCAGATCTCTTGCAGAATGATGAGAGGGAAAACGAATTCCATGTGCTTGTAACGACTCCAGAAAAAATGAATTTGCTTCTTCGTCAAGATTGGGAAGCAAAAATTGATCGCCCCCTAACACTGGTCATTGTAGATGAAGCACATAATATTCAAAATGCTCAAAGGGGACTTCATCTGGAGCTCTTATTGGCCACTGTTAATAGTGAATGTAGATATGCTCAGTTTCTGCTTCTTACTCCATTTATAGAAAACGCTCATGAAGTTGCAAGGTGGTTAGGTGGTAGTAATTCCCAAGACATTAGCCTTACAGTAGATTGGCAACCTAATGATTGAGTAATTGGAGTAATTCAACCAGAAAAAACAGATCAAATACGAGGACGCAGTTTCAACTATAAGCTAAATATGGAAACTGTACACACGTCGAAACAGACGCTGATCGTAGACGATTTTCTTGATCTGGAAAACAATAAAGACATTGCTTCCACATATAGTCAAGCGTGTAATTCTTCTACGCTTGCTGCAATTACTGCTCAAAATTTAAGTTCTCGCGGGCCAATTATCGTGATGCATAGTCGCCCTGACTGGGTCTGGTCATTGGCTGAGCGGCTTAAAATAGATCAGAATAAGACGGAAGTAACTGATAATATTGCTTTGGTTCAGAAATTCTTAGAACTTGAACTGGGGGGTGAAAACCCTTTAATTGATCTTCTTTCATATCGAATAGGTGTCCATCACGCAGGACTTCCAGATGAAGTACGCACGCTTATAGAATGGTTGTTTGAAAAAGAAGAACTTCATTTTCTTGTAGCAACTACAACTATAGCACAAGGGGTGAATTTTCCAGTTTCAGGTGTTGTAATGGCATCACATCAATACCCCTGGTATAGGATGAAAGGTTCCACAATTGGGCGATATGTTAATTTGGGTTACATTTTTATATTATCTACAAATCGTCACGGGGAAGAGAGCCCC
>JAPOTS010000057.1 GCA_026709065.1 Bacteroidota bacterium | reverse complement strand
ATGAGCTATATGCCTGCGCCAGAAAATGAGTTTAACCTAATTTTGAAACAACCCCGACAGGTCTAGTAGTTAATCTTTACTCATAGGCTCCGTGGCAAAATTTCACATATTATTGCAGATTTGAAGGAATGTCTATGAAACGTTGACTTATAAACGAGTTCAGATAAATAATGGAAGCCCCTATGTTCAAAATCATACCTCGTATTACGATAATGCATCAGGGGCCACCAGTTGGCATCTCTCATGGACAAACTACAATCATTCGTATTTTGGCGGACATCCTTCTCTGCGGTGCTTGCTCTAAAAACCACGATGTTTTTGTTACGCTGATCTGAACACTGGATGATACGCTACTCAAGGTGATATTGTAGAGCTCTCTTTCCCACCATGCAGTATTCCACATGGGGTATGAAATACAAACATCGTTAAATCCATCATTAGCTTACGAGCGAGATCTTGACCTATGTTTGTCCTGTTGCAGTTCCCTCGCTCTTACTGCACATTCAGATCGCTAAAAACCGCACAAATATCTGCATTTTTTGCCCGAGAAAAGTCATAGCAATAGCATTTCTGTATACCAGAAACAGATCCTTTAACACGATGATTGATGTGAATTGATTGATTAAAACTATGTATGTGGGGAACAATTGATCTACCTTTGTGATTGGTTGCTGAACCAAATCCGTCAACATATTTATTTTCCTATAAGACTATTTTCAAGTTGATCTTTTGACGTAATCATTAAATCCATCAGATGGGAACATTGGATCTATTTCTGCGTCAAATATTTCCATTAAACTGATGTGTTTCTTTTAAATAATAATGTACAATCCATAGCAAATGGCATTCACTGAACCCTCACTGAATGCTGCTATTGCAGAAGTGTTACATCCAATGTCTTCTAAATGGGATGTAACTGCTGAATTAACTGGTGAGATTCCGGAGAATAAACAGCTCGTCTTAGATATTTTCATTCATAACTATCGCCGTCTGCCAGTTGTGATTGAAAATGAGTTTCAGCCAGCAAACAGTGTCCATCAGGATGCCACATCACGATTAGGTAAGAGATTGCGCAAAGGTGATCCAATTCATTTTGTGATTGAGTTGGTTTCCCCCACAAAGTTGAAGAAATGCACCAGTCAAGCCGAAGCTAGGGCCGAAATCATAGAGAATATAGAATTCCAATATGCACTGCTCAATGGAAACAGTAGTGATGACTATGATCGCTTCCCAAAATCTGGTTATATTGAAGGTAATATCCGTGATCTTGCAATTTTCATCTCAAACACCGGCGTTTCTAAGGATGCATTAGAAAAGTCGATTGATATATTGAGTAGCGGTGTTGAAAAGGCCATTCATATTCTGCATGATGAAATTGTTCAGAATGATCTATTTTTGACCCGCATAGCAACCGTGCTGAATCAATCTTTTACCGAAGATAGGATCAAAGAAGCTCTTGGAATAGGCATTACCGTAATGGTAAGTGCACTCTTGTTTCAGCAACGATTGGCTGGATCATGTCCTGTCCGAAACCTTGATCAAATGCAAGCCGATGGCGATATTACTCACATTGGCTTACTTGAGGAATGGGATAAGGTCTTAAAAATTGACTATTGGTCTGTCTTCTCCATTGCTAGAAGATTTCTCTATGAAATCGCCGATCCACAGATTGCTCATAAATTGGTTACCACTATTACATCTACTGCACAGGAATTATCCCGTTTAGGAGTTACTGACTCACACGACTTGGCAGGTGTCGTATTTCAGAGGTTTATTGTAGACAGAAAATTCCTCGCCACATTCTACACAAAGCCTGAATCTGCCGTTCTTTTAGCACATCTCGCCATTCCGTTAGAAGCAGCTGACACACCTGAGCACTACAAACAATACCGTATTGCTGATTACGCATGCGGTACAGGTACCCTGATCCATGCAGCCTATAATCGACTGGTATCACTCTATGATCTTACGGGCCATGATCCAAGCAAACTGCATGCTCACATGATGGAAAAGATTTTGACTGCAGCGGATATTGTTCCATCTGCAGCACATATGACAGCTTCCATGTTGTCCTCCGTCTTTCCAAGTCATCCTTATGCAAATACAAGAGTGATTATTCCAGAGTATGGCAAAAAATCACGGATGGACGGCGTTGCTCTTGGCTCTCTTGAGTTACTAGAAGCTAAAACAACATTGAGTTCGCTGTTTGATCTTAGTTCCGAGAATGAATTTGGATCCGATCAAATTGTGAAAATTGGCAGAGCTGGAGAAGAACGTGAGGCCCTGCCCTTCATGATTGATTTTGGTTCTGACAGTCTGGTGATCATGAACCCGCCCTATACTAGATCCATGTCGGATTGGGTAGAAGGAAATGAAGGAACTTGGAAACAGTACAACGCTCTTGGCAATACAAAAGCGGTCCAAACCCAAATGCAGCACAGAGAAAAGCAATTGGGTAAGAAAAGCAAGTGTTACAATGGATATCAGGCATTGCCATCAATGTTCTGTGCTGTCGCTGACAAGATGGTGAAGGTCGGCGGTAGAATTGCTTTGGTTCTACCCCTTACAAGTATTCAGGGCGTTTCTTGGACAAAATTCAGGAGCATGCTCAGCAAATCCTATGAAGATATTTTAGTGATCGGACTCGCTTCACCCACTGCGAATCAAGCATCATGGTCAGCGGACACATCCATGGCTGAAGTACTCGTTGTCGCCCAAAAATCAAACCGAACATTCACTGAGAATCATGGATCTTTCGTTTCTCTGTATGAGCGCCCCAATAATTCTATGGAAGCAACCGAAGTTGCAAGCTCTATTCAAAGAGTCCTCAGCAAGGGTGTCCGATCCATCAATGACGGTCCGTATGGTGGATCACCCATCTATGTTGGCAAAACCAAGGTCGGCGAAATCATTCGCGCCCCAGTTAGCGGCCAAGGATGGGCTCCCATTGGAATTCGTGCATTAGAATTAACACAATTCATTGAATCGTTAAACCGAGGCATTTTATGGTTCCCTGGATACAGTAAACAGTTCAAAATCCCTATTGCACGCATTGGTGACTTTGCACAAGTTGGGTTTGCCGCTAACAATATCGCAAACAATCAATCAGCTGCCTTTGATAAGACGAGTTTATCTGAATTTCCAACATACCCGATGCTGTGGCAATCAAAACGGAAGAATCAAAGATCCATGATCATTGTAGAGGATCTTGAAGGTCGAGTTCGCAAGGAAAAGGGAGATCTTGCCCAAAGGATATGGGACCGACGAAGCTGGGCACATATTGCCGCTGAAATAGATTATAGCGGCCAGTCATTGTCTGCTTCCTTTACAGAAAAACGAACAATTGGGGGGCGAGCTTGGCCCAATATTCAGTTGAGTTCTATTGAAGCAGAAAAAGGGTTTGTCCTGTGGAATAACTCCACACTTGGCTTGATGCAAAACTGGTATCACTCTTCACGGCAACAAGGTAGCCGTGGAATTCTAACGGTGAGTTCCATTCAATTACTTTCATCCCTGAACATAACCGCCTTATCATCAGATGCTCTCCAGCGTGCCTCATCCATCTTTGACGACTTGAAAGGAGAAACTCTTCAACGTATTTGTGATGCCCATACTGATTCCGTGCGCAAAGAGCTGGATCGCAGAGTGTTGACAGAAATCTTAGGGCTTGAGGAGCACGCAACACATGGACTGGATAACGTTCGTCAAAAGTGGTGTGCTGAGTATTCAGTTCGTGGCATTAGATCAATGCTTCAGTAAGTCTTGACCAGTCATCAATTTAAATTCTAATTGTCGTTGGACAATGGCTGTAGTAGCTCAGATCAGTCATCACTGGGCCCAAGTCATCAAATCAGAACATTGAAATAATGATTGATCACCGTGTTTTGGGCGAAGGCGAACAGTGTACCCCAAAGTACCACTTTTAGTGCAAGTGATGTTTTTTGCCTCATAGGTGTAATGACCATTGCTTTTGGTGGACTTGATCAAGCTCATAGGCATGATTTCAGCGTCTATGATTTCCCCCTGATCAGCAATATGCCCCAAATAGAGTTGAACATCGATATCATTTGGTGAAAGCTGACCTAATGTCACATCAGCATTAACAGTAAATGGCTCTCCAACCTGAACATCACCCTGCGGGGAGTTTTGATTGATGCTAACTTGAACATGAGTCCACTCACATTGAACATGTTGCTCCCATTTTGTTAATGCCTTGACCTCCTTCATGTCATTAGCATACAGAGCTTTAACACGGGTTTCGGCAGTTAAATAGGCTTTTTCGGTGTATTCTTGAACCATTCGATGCGTATTGAAAAAACTACTATGACTTGCAATTGACCGTTTCATCCTAGAAATCCATTGCAGTGGTAGATTTTCGGAGGATCGATCATAAAATAGCGGAACAATTTCATATTCAAGTTGATCATAGAGTTGTTCAGCATCCCGTTCATCTTGATAGGCATGGTTGTCCGAGATTTCGCCTCTTCCGATACACCAACCAATATCAGGATCATATCCTTCATCCCACCATCCATCAAGAATACTCAGATTGAGTCCCCCATTAGCAGCCGCTTTCATTCCGCTCGTTCCACTGGCTTCTCGGGGTCGCCGTGGAGTATTAAGCCATAGGTCAACGCCCTGAACCAGATCACGTGCAATGGCCATGTCATAATCTTCGATGAAGACGATATGATTACATAAAGTATCTGTCCGAGATGCCTCAACAATCTTCTGTATCAACTCTTTGCCTGGCTCATCCCGCGGATGGGCTTTTCCAGCAAAAATTATTTGGACTGGCCGAGCGGGATGCGTGAGAATCTGAGTCAATCTTTCAAGATCCAGAAGAAATAGACTTGCACGCTTATAAGTGGCAAAACGGCGGGCAAAGCCAATCGTTAGCGCATGCGGGTTAAGTAATTTCTTCGCTCGTGCTATTTCTTTTGCTGGGGCCTCTAACCGAATAAGCCGAGAACGAAGTGATCTCCGGGCCTGAAGAATTAAATTTTCTTTATTTCTGAGGTGGGTGAGCCAGAGAATGTCATCTGGAATCTGCTCTGCATGTTGCCACTGCGCTTCACTAATGGCCTCCTCCCTCCATCGTGGACCAACATACCGGTCAACATGTCGCTTGAGCGAACTAGAAATCCATGAAGAGATGTGAATTCCATTGGTAATATGACCGATTGGAACCTCATCTTCTGGTATATCGGGCCACAGATTTTGCCACATGTTACGACTCACCTCACCATGTAGCCTAGCAACGCCATTACAGAAATTACTCATCCGAATTCCAAGCTTTGTCATTCCGAAATATTCTGTGTCATCAGCAGCATATTCTCGGCCAAGTGCTAAAATTTCTCGACGCTCAAGACCTAAAGCCTTTTTTGCATAAGACACCAAGTATCGATCCATCAACTCTGGTGGAAATCGATCATGTCCAGCTTCAACCGGAGTGTGTGTTGTAAAGACGACACTGGCAGCAGTAGCCGTACGGGCTTCTTCAAACGTTAACTTGTGCTCTTGCATCAGTTGACGAGTCCGATCTAACGTGAGAAATGCAGAATGTCCCTCATTGAGATGATACACCTTAGGTTGAAGACCTAATAGTTGCAGAGCACGATAACCTCCAATACCAAGAATGATTTCCTGTTGAATGCGTAATTCATTACCTCCTCCATAGAGATAATCCGTCAGATTTCGGTCTTCTTCTAGGTGATTGGCTGAAATATTGGTATCCAGTAAATACAGTGGAATTCTTCCCACTTGAACCCGCCATATTTGAGCATAGACACTTCGCTCCCCAATCTCCACTGACACTTGAAGTGGAACCCCCTTTTCATTACGCTCAAGGGTTAAAGGGAGTTGAGGAAGGTCATTTTTGATATAAGACTCTTGTTGTAGACCGTCTTGATCAAGTCGCTGGCTAAAGTATCCCTGCTGATACATCAGACCAACTCCGACAATGGGAATCCCTAAGTCACTTGCACTCTTCAAATGATCTCCTGCTAACACCCCAAGCCCACCAGCAAAGATTTTCAGACATTCGGTAATTCCAAACTCAGCTGAGAAATAAGCCGTCAATAAGCCGTCGGACGAATGGGTTCTAGAAAACCATGTTGATGACGCATTAAGATAGCCATCAAACGAAGCACATACCTCCTTGAGATGAGCAACGAACCCTTCATCTTCGGCAAGTTCTTGTAATCGCTCCGCAGGGACTTGCGCCAGCATTTGCACCGGATTATGCCCTGAAGCGTTCCACAACTGATCGTCAAGCCTCTGAAAGAGAGCAATCGTATCTTCATCCCATGCCCATCGAACGTTATAGGCTAATTCTTGGAGACGCTCAAGGGCGCTTGGCAGAGATGGAGTACTCGTAAGAATACGTACAGATTTAGGATTCATATTGTTATTTTTGTAAAATTGCAAGAAAACTTATCCTCAAGATTGAAGACAATCTGTTAATGATGATGGTAGAATGATACTGATTGAGAATTATACAATTGAATGAAACAAAGCGCACTTATACTTGCTAATGGACTTTTTGATAGCGTATTTGCAAAAACTACCCATGGATTGATTCGCGGCCCAAGTCGATATGAAATCATTGGAGTCATTGATCCAACCTATGCAGGCAAGGATACTGGTGTAGTACTGGATGGACATCATCGCGGGATTCCATTTTTTTCAACGGTATCGGAAGCTCTCGCGCATGTTGAGCCAACTCACTGCGTGATTGGAATAGCTACGGTTGGGGGAATCCTGCCTGATGCTTTGAAAATGGATCTATTGGCTGCTGCATCTGCAGGACTCACGCTTGTCAATGGATTACATCAATTGCTATCACAAGATCAGAGCATTACTGAGAAAGCAACAGGCGGAATCATTGATTTACGAAAACCCTTACCCGCATCGGAATTACACTTTTGGACTGGGGAAATTTTTTCAGTTCCTGCGCCGCGAATTGCAATTCTTGGAATGGACTGTGCCATAGGTAAGCGAACCACTGCCATGCTCTTGCAAACCGAATTCAAAAATCAGAATATGCATGCAGAGGTGATTTATACAGGCCAAACGGGTTGGCTACAGGGTCTCAAATATGGCTTCATATTTGATTCAACCCTAAATGACTTTGTCTCTGGAGAGTTGGAGCATGCAATTGTTAGTTGCTACCGTGAAACATCACCCGATGTCATTTTACTGGAAGGACAATCCGCACTACGTAATCCATCTGGGCCAGCTGGATCGGAATTGATCTGCTCAGCACAATCTAGGGGTGTCATCCTGCAACATGCCCCCGCACGTACTCATTACGAAGATTTTGAGCACCTTGATGGGTGCACATTGCCGTCCCTGACAGACGAGATAAAGTTGATCCGCCTGTTGGGATCAGATGTTTGGGGAATTTCTCTCTTTACTCAAGGTCTCACGAAGCCCCAATCAACCGAAATCGTAGAGCAACTTCAAGTTGATCATCAAATCCCCGTGGTGCGTCCTCTAGAAGATGGGGTCAAGGGGATCGTAGATGAGATAGTTAAAAGGCTTCGCTTATGATCATTCAACATGTCGAGACTTGGACAGACAAGCTTCCCCTTACACGACCCTATGTAATTGCGACCCGTGAAGTCAGTACAGTTGACTTACATTTTGTCCGTTTGGAGAGTCATCTTGGGGTTTCTGGATATGGCTGTGCTGCCCCGACTATGGTCACTTCGGAATCTCCTGAAGAATGCTTCCAAGCCATGGATTCCTTAGCACATGATGTATTGATGCGACAGAATGTCCAGATGATACGGCCTGTGACACTGGAGCTCCAACGTCAGTGTCTTAATTTTCCGTCGGCTCTTGCAGCTCTTGATATGGCTGTTTATGATCTATTAGCACGAAGCATCGGTGTGTCTGTGGCCTCTCTCATCGGCCATCCTATGAAACCATTACCCACCTCCATAACGATTGGAATTTTACCTCTGGAGCAGACACTAGAGGAAGCACAAGAATACATTTCGCGAGGGTTCAGATGCCTCAAAGTAAAACTTGGATTAAACTATGAAGAAGATTTAGCGCGCTTGCATGCACTCAGATCTATTTGTCCAGAGAATGTAACGATTCGAGTAGACGCAAATCAGGGATATACACTTGAGCAGACAACGGATCTACTTCATGCATTGCATGCTTTAAATCTAGAGTTAGTTGAGCAGCCGCTTGTCAGAGAAGAAGATCATCAGATGATTGTTTTCCCCCATGAAGCCCGTCAGCGAATGGCCGCAGATGAAAGCCTTATCTGTCCATCTGATGCTCTACGATTATCTAATGGGATGCCGTTTGGGATCTGGAATATCAAGCTCATGAAATGTGGGGGAATTACAGGTGCTCTGACCATTGCCGATATTGCAGAGATGACGGGCATTGAGCTGATGTGGGGTTGTATGGATGAAAGCGTGATTAGCATCGCAGCTGCATTACATACTGCCTACGCATGCTCACAAACCCGATACATAGACTTGGATGGAAGTTTTGATCTTTCTCGGGATACCGCACATGGCGGCTTTGTTTTATCAGACGGCTATCTTCATATACTAGATGAGCCTGGGCTTGGAGTGACTCAGTGATACCATAGTCCGATGAGGCTTCCTTTTACCCGGTCATCCTACTAAACAAGTCTCAGTGAGATGATATTCTGATAGATCTATTGGTAATGGATTCTGATCTTTCTTTTGGGAATTATTGATGTAAGTGCGAATACATCGTTGCTACGCGAAGACGTTCAAGGAGATACTCCATACCATGATTTTCTTATATAAAGTACGCTCTCGCTCAGTCATTGTATGATTTGGATATGCTCTGAGCAATGATATGATCTTCTTCAAGATGATGCATTTGAAAATGAGTATTGCACGTAGGTGCACGGGGTTTTTTAACTAACTTTGAAACAACCCGTGGCATTAGGATCCCGTCTGGCGTGGCTCTACATGATAAGAAACAGGTAAGACTCCAATCAAAGAGGATGAATACTTCAACGCTTTTTCTATCAAACTCCTGCTGAGCTTACTCTTTGACTTGTATGCGCTGAAATGTTTGCTTCAAACTGAACACTCCATATTCACTAATACTGTAACTGATGATATATCGGGACTAATCCAACAGGTAAACCCGATACTGCCCCATCAAAATCAATAGGAGCATACAAAAACAACGTCTGGCGTAGAGTTATCCACCTTTTGATGATAGTTAAGACTGACCTTGTTTGATAGAAAACGATCGTATTGAGTGCGACAACGAAATAATGACTGTTCCCTTGAATTTGTGCCTATAGTATCTGCAAAGATTTTGATGCGTCTTAAATATCAAGTTCACGTTTTTTGAGTATAAATAGTCCTTCAGTTCCACTGGTAACAATCAATGTTCCACTTTCAAAATACGGATAGTTACTCCAAGATGTTGACCCTGGTCCTGGCTCAAAAAAGCCGATCTCAACAGGAGTAGCTGGGCTAGATATGTCTAAAATGCGAAGGCCTGCTCCATAATTTGACTGATACATCAGATCACCTCTGATATATAAATTATGATCAGTATCAGATGTTGTAGCAATGTATTCAGTGATTAGAACGGGGTCATCAAGATCAGACACATCCCAAATAAGAGTCCGCGTACCCTCTACCAGTCCTTGGGGCTCATCTCCTTCATCGTTCATATAAAAATATCTGTGATCTTCCGTCAACCATCCTTGATGCGTGTAAGCCACTTTCGGATAGGTAGCAACTGAAATTGGAATTGGATTATTCTTATCAGAGACATCGGCGATACTGAGTGCGGTTTCATTAGATCCAAGACAAATTTCTCTCCCAGAATACTGTGTATCAGGGCCAGAATAAATGACGCACTGTGCATCATGGGAATATCCTGTATTTCGCCTACCAGTATTTGGATCTGCAAAACAGCCGGCAAATGAAATATTGACTTGGTCTCGCAGATCTAACATGTGAAGTCCACCACCACAGGTTTGCCCTCCCCCACTGGCACCTACTACATAACCGAAGCCAGTTTGCTCGTTAATCACAATGTTGTGTGCACTGGCAATTCCAGTGTAAATGGCAGTTTCTTCAAAGGTCACTGGCGGATCATCTATCTCACGCAGTTGAGTGAGATCAAAGATCTGAACACCGTGCTGATCTGCCCCATCAGCCACGACATACGCATGATTGGCATAGACTTTGATATCCCTCCACACATTAGCCACAGAGCCAGCTGTCATGGGTAAATTCCCTACGTATATTGGAAGTTCGGGGTCGGTCACATCAACGAATGATGTGCCATCATTGCGCCCAACCAACGCATATTCTCTTGAGGTTTGCGGATCAGTCCATCCCCAAATATCGTTGAGTCTAGAGGCACGGTTTCCACCCATTTGCGGGAGGGGCAAAAATGCTGTCATATCCACATTGCCACAAGACCATTTGGCGGCTTTTCCTTGACTGCATCGCACTTCCCCACCTGTAATCGCATCGTGGCTTTTTATTCCATTGATCAGTGTCCGTTCTGTGTTCCATCCAGAATCATTCTGTCTTAGAACGATTGCTCCACCCGCACGGGAGTCCATATACACGGCTCCTACGACAGCAATCTCTTTGTGAGCTACAAGGCTACTGCCGAATGCGGCGCGCCCAATGGATTCATGTGGATGTAGAGTCATGGAGTCCGTCCAACCATTTTCCGCCGGCCGAAATTGATGCACCATTCCCCGACCACGATTACTACGATTTGACCCAACCCATAACTCTTCCCCTGCGAATGTGATCGCCGCTCCGAATTGTGACATCCGTTCTTGGTTGAGCGGTTGCAGAAAATTGCGTATCTGCATTTGGTTTGACGCTGAATCAAATTCAATTTCAAAGACCAGGCCTCTGCCCTCATCATGTAATGGTGCGCCTGCAAAAATGCGCGCATCATGAATCAATAGCGAGCTTCCCATCCGACTAGATTCAGAAAGAAAATCTGGGGATAATTTGCCAATTTGAACCCATTGATCTGATTCATTTCTATACCCATAGACTGCTCCCCGACTTTCTGATTGGGAAAGAGCACTGATTGCGGCGAGATGTCCATCTACAGCGAGAGTTGACCCAAATCTATCTCCGAGACTCACATCAGAAGGGATGATAATATGTGATTCTATATATGTCCTCTCAGTACTTTCGGTAAATATATATACAGCACCCGTAGATTCATTACGCCCTGGTGCCCCAATAAAAACTTGACGGCCCTGCACCGCAATTGATAGCCCGAATTGATCCTCAGGATGACCATCCGATGCAGTGAGTCGGGTTAGATGCTCCCAGGTATCATCAAATTGAAATACATCAACTGCGCCTCTTGACTCATTGGCTTCGTGTGCAGAAACGAACAAGGTCTGACCTTGCACAGCAAGCGTTCTTCCGAAGCGTTCAAGCTCTTGATTCACAGAAAGGATGGTTGGCTTTTTTGAAGAATCTTCCGCGTCGTAGATATAAACTTCTCCCTGAAATGCCACGTTTCTGGTTTCACCGACAAATATGTATTGATCCGTAATTGCAAGTGCCCCACCAAAGGACTGTGCAAGTGCAGATGATGCCGTCACTGTATAGATTATTAAGAGACAAGTGGCACGTAACATTGATTTGAGAGTTATACGGTCATCAAATATACATAATATATTTTGATGGTCATATGATGTGAGATTGGTAGAATAAACTTGCATCCATTTCTTACCACTGATTAGCTCGTAAACTATCGTGAGAGACTTTATTCATCCAAATCGGGATGTAGTTGCTACGGCGTGGCCGAAACTCAAAGAGTGGCTTGACACGACACTTGGATGTTCGGATGATCTCGATGGGATCCTTTTTTTGATCGGTCTCCAAGAATCTGATCTGGGCTATGAACCTGATCTTGACAAAGCATCTAAACAGCGTCTAGTCAATGAAGGAACATACTGTGTGCTGGAACGGCTTGGATGTTTTGAGAGAGTTGGTCGCGAAGTGGATGGTTTCTGGATTTGGGAACCCCATGAAGATTTACCAGAGGAAATGAGTTCATCAGATCAGGACCTGTTACTGCGCGCCGGAATATTACACTATTTTAAGCATTATCTAAACTAATGAAACCCCCACTGATTATTTATTTAACCTTATTGATAATGGTACTGATGACAACTGCTAGTTGCCAGATGCAGAACGCGAATGGACTTCAGGAAACTAATTTTTTTGAGATCTCAACTCCAATGGGAATCATGGTGATCCAACTCTACGATGATACACCAATCCATAGAGACAATTTCAAAAAGCTTGCGAATGAAGGCGTTCTTAGTGGAACGACGTTCCATCGAGTGATTGGAGGCTTTATGATTCAAGGAGGAGATCCAAACTCAAAAGATGATGACCCAAATAATGATGGGCTTGGAGGACCGGGCTATACAATCCCTGCCGAAATCGTTCCAGACCGTTATCATAAGCGAGGAGCACTTGCCTCCGCACGTACAGGAGACAATATGAACCCCGAACGAGAATCAAGTGGTAGTCAATTCTATATTGTTCACGGTAGTATTTACCCTCAAGAGTCACTTGATCAACTTCAGAGCCGTTTACAACAAATGATCCCAGATTCAACCTTTGAATTCTCGGGCGAGGCAAGATCCCATTACATGACAGAAGGTGGCGCTCCAATGTTAGACGGCATGTATACCGTTTTCGGAGAACTGGTGTCTGGCTTTGATGTATTGGATAAAATTACACGAGTGTTGACTCCAAACCGTGCTGGCCAGCGTGGACTCCCCACTGGAGACATGCCAATGATTCCTATCACTATGGAGGTGCGCCCACTACCCGGCTATGAACGGTAATTTAATCAAGATATTATTTGATTATTTTATGATCAGGGCTTATTAAAGTGATCATTAATGCTGAGTATTAGGCGTGTAATCATTCCTTGATTTACCCATGAATCACCTTGGTTGTTGGGCTTCTTTTGATCAAGTGTTTGAATTCAATTTATTTATGCAGTTTTATATGCGAGTACCCAAAGTGTTGTGAACCATCTGGAGTGTCGTTAAGACGCTGATTGAGATGCCCATAAGATCCACATCTCATTACCCTGCTGATTGAATAACGTTGATTTACTCTACATGGAAATCCCATTGACCAAACCCTTGCACACTGACAAACCGCTTTGTGTCCGTAGATAAGGCTCTTGATCAGGACTAAACAATGAAATTTGCATTTGGAGGCGGTAAACTTTTAGCTGAATATTGCCTTCTACTGGTTAACTTAAGCGAAAAAATGAACCGATGCCAATCTAAGTGGTTGATCAAAATTCAAGCATCTTATACATTTGTTTATGAGATCCATTTTCGGTCAGTTATCATGACAGAATCTGTGAGTGACGACCCGCGCACACGGTCTCATGATCGGGGCCACTCCCTATTTCCATGGACGTACAGACATTCTGGCGGACTTTGCCGAAGCACTTTCAAATGTGTGGTCGACAGGTAGGGGCATGATTCGGCTTATATACGGAGCGTCCAGGGTTTGGAAAGTCTGCGTTGCTCCACGAGTGCAAGAAATGGCTATTAACAAAGGATTTTACAGCATTTATAGTACTGGACCCTCACTTTGGGATGCAGACAACCTCCGCCAAATTATGGGCCTTGATGGGGAATACTCGTCTTCAGAAAGCACCCATCAAGTTGGATTTAAGGGGATATATACCTGGGCGCGAAAACGCGTCAGGGCTAAGCTCTCCGTGAAGAGATTGCTCAGAGAGAGTTTCCAACCGCTATTGTTAATTCTTGACGAAGCTCAGTCGATAGGAAACAAGGATATACTCCGCCCTCAAAACAAAGCGAAAGTGACAGAGTTGCCTGAGCTTATCCACAAAGGAAAGATCGGGAGACTCGTGATTCTGCTTACCGCAGAGCTCGGTGCTGCACTAACAGCTCTGAATAATTTGGATACCTCAAGATTTAGCGAAAATAACACATCTGAGATTGGAACTCTCGCCTTGGAAGATGCTCAAGCCGTGATTCGTGATTGGCTTGTCAGAGATGGTAGGGCAAAAGAAGATCCATCCGAGTGGGTGAATACGATTGCCAAAGAAGCGGGCGTTTGGCCTCGTGATGTGCATTCCTATTCGGTACATGTATCCAAACATATAAAATTAAGGAATGGTGTCATGACTCCTGAGGGATTGCAAGAAGTCACAGCCAAGGGTGAGGAGGGTCAAATCGGATACTACAAGGAGCGTGTCAGCGATTTTTATTTTGACGAGATAAAGCATGTGGCTAAGTCTATCTGGAAGACCACTTCAGGAGGGGTTTTTCATCGTTTGAACGCGCTGAAGCCAATAACAAAAATCTATGGAGATCAAAAAGCTTCAGATATTTTTGACAGACTCCTCGCAAAGGAGGTTATCGCGGCCAAGGGCATAGATGAATACCACATTCCTATTGATTCAATGCATACTTGGCTTGTTGATGCGTACGCTTAGGGGAAATCCAATGAATATGACACTGGTTGAAGTGCATTGCCTGATCAGACCTCTCAAAAAGCACTGCCTCCCGCCAAGGGAAGATGATCAGTCACAGCTGTTCCTGACAGAAAGTAAGGCAGGGACGGTAGCTCCCCCAAGAACGGTAAATATCATTCATCAACTAATCATAATGAATTATTACTCAATCATTTGAAAATCAACTCCCTTACCCGATATAATCTCCTTATATGTATTAAATGTTCAAACAACTTACATTAGGTATTTCCGTGCTATATTCAATAATATGAGCTCTTAACCCAACTATCATCTTATTCATTTGAGAATCTATGCCACGTCTTCATTTTAAGGGAAAAGTTTTAGTGGAAAATTATCATATGTCTGTTCCATTCCACGAGTTAATACCGGTTCAAGAAAAAGGATTTTCTGCAACCGCGAGCCTGCATGACAATCTGATAGTTCATGGAGATAATTTGGCTACTCTCAAATCCTTACTACCATTTTACCGCGGTAAAATAAAGTGTATATATATTGACCCGCCTTATAATACTGGCAATGAAAATTGGGAATACAACGATAATGTTAATTCACCACTCATTAAGGATTGGCTGGGAAAGACTGTAGACCGTGATGATCTTACTCGGCACGATAAATGGTTATGTATGATGATGCCCCGCCTAAAACTTCTTCGCGAACTCCTTCGGGAAGATGGGGTAATTTTTGTCTCCATTGATGATAACGAAATGCATCATCTCCGCTGTTTGATGGATGAGATATTTAGTGAAAGAAACTTCTTGATGAGTTTAGTATGGCATCACCGAAAGAGTAAACAGAATGACATTGGTGTATCATTAGGCCATAATTATATTCTTGGATATACGAAAAATTCCCAGAAATTTGAACTTAAAGCGATTCCAGTGGACGAGAGTCAATTCTCTAATCCAGACAATGATCCCCGCGGACGATGGACACTTGACCCTATGGATGCACCCAACATTCGCCCTAACTTAACCTACGAAATTGTCAATCCAAAGACTGGGCATGGATATTACCCCCCTAAAGGGCGATGTTGGCGTTTTAGCATAGAAAAGTATGAGCAGGCACTTGCGGATGGACGCATTGTATTTGGACGAACTGGCAGAGCCAAGCCCCAATATAAACGATTTTTAGAGGAGGCAAGAGAAAAAGGGCGATCTGTATCAACGATCTGGCAGGATGTTGGCACTGCTACTAATGCCACGGAGGAATTGAATCAAATATTTGATAACAAAGGTGTATTTCAGACTCCTAAACCAAGCGACTTAATTCGCAAGCTTATCCTCCTTTCGACTGAGCCTGACTCCATCATACTTGATTCATTCGCTGGCTCTGGAACCACCGCGCATGCTGTTCTTGCCCAAAATCAGGAAGATGGGGGCAATCGGCGCTTCATCCTAGTAGAATGTGAAGATTATGCAGATTCAACCACAGCTGAGCGCGTTAGGCGTGTGATACAAGGAATTCCCACTGCCAAGGATGCATCTCTAAATTCAGGACTTGGAGGTACATTTAGCTATTTTAAATTGGGAAATATTATGAAAAAGGAGACCCTTATTGACGGTACGCATCTGCCATCATGGAATAATTTGAGTTCTTATATTTTCTTCACTGCGACAGGGCAAGAATTTGACCCAACTATCATAAATCGTGACACTGGTTTTATTGGGGAGACTGCATCTCATGATGTATTCCTGATTTACGAGCCTCATGTTGACAAACTCAAGAATCTTGCCCTATCGCTCTCCGAAGCCCGTGCATTACCCTCTGGCCCTAAACGAAAACTCGTCTTTGCACCAGCAAAATATCTAGACCGAGAGTTTCTTCACAAATATAATATTGACTTTCAGCAACTACCCTTCCAGATATATGAAGCTATAGATCAAGATTAATAATGGTTCTCAAAGATTATCAGAAACGTGCGCTTGCAACAGTCACTGAATTTCTCAAGTATTTATCCATATTCCAAGAAAAAGAGAAGCAAGATAGAGCAAGAGATCCTGAATTGGGCGAATTTAATTGGGCCCGTCGAGGTTGGGAAAAAGTCTTACCTCATAGCCAATACAGTCCTCGAGAAAATGGATTGGGCGAACATCTTCCTACCTTTTGTCTCAAAGTTCCTACAGGAGGAGGTAAAACGTTACTCGCTACTCGTGTGATTGATCTTGTGAATCTACACTTCCGATATAGTCGGCGCGGATTAGTACTGTGGATTGTTCCAACAAATCAGATTTACACTCAAACCCTAAAGGCATTAAAGGATCTTGATCACCCCTATCGTCAACAACTTGATTTATCATCTGGACAACGGACCTGCATCTTTGAAAAAACCTCATCCTTTGGACCTGCTGATATCGCAGAGAATTTATGTATTCTTCTGCTAATGCTTCCCTCAGCTAATCGTGGATTAACCAAAAAAGATCAACTCAGAATCTATCGCGACACCGGAGGGTTTGACCAATTCTTCCCCTCAGATGATGAACCATCCGAGCATGCTAAATTACTTGAAAAGTATTCCAATTTAGATACCTTTAGCGAGCTAGGGGTTTTCGGTAACAAATTTGTCAAAACATCCCTTGGAAATACCATACGCCTTCTCAAACCATTGATCATACTTGACGAAGGTCACAAAGCATATAGTGTTTATGCGAAAAAAACACTTGAGGATTTTAATCCCTGCATGATCGTTGAACTTTCGGCCACCCCTAGTGAACACGCGAACGTGCTTGTTGATATTCGCGGTGTTGAACTCAACGCGGAAGAGATGATTAAGCTTGATCTTCACATTCGTAACAAGAAGGATAGTGACTGGCGAAGTACACTCAGCGAGTCAATCCAGCATCGTGAATTTCTTGAATCTGAAGCTCAGCGTTACGAGGCAGAAACGGGTATTTATATCCGTCCAATCTGCGTCATTCAGGTAGAAAGAACGGGAAAAAATCAAAGGATACCCGGGTATATTCACACTGACGATGTTAAAGAGTTTCTACTAAAGAATTCTAAAATCAAACCAGAGCATATTGCGATCAAGACCAGTCACAGAGATGACTTAAAAGATATTGAAGAGGAAAAGGGGTTACTATCTCGTAATTGTTCTATTCGTTTTATCATTACAAAACAAGCTTTGCAAGAAGGATGGGATTGCTCTTTCGCCTATTTACTGACAATCCTTACCAATCCGATGTCCAAGACAGGATTGACACAACTTGTTGGACGGATTCTTCGGCAGCCCTATGCTCATAAGACCGGTATATCAAGTTTGGATGAGAGTTATGTCTATTGCTATAGTCGTAGCGGGAATGCGATTCTAAAAGAAATCAAAAAGGGTTTTCATTTAGATGGATTACAAGGGCTTGAGCCTATATTTACATCTGCAGAGAGTGATTTTACAAAAAGAGAAAAACAGAAAATCAAGCCAAGGGAACGCTATAAAGAAGCCATTCGTAATCTAGTTCTGCCCGCATTTATGATTAAAGACGGAAGCCAATGGAGGCTTGTTTCCTACGAGACAGATATTCTTTCACTGATACCTTGGGAAGAAATTGACATTTCTCCACTTCAAAATTTAATTCTTAAAGCAAAGCTAAATGGAGCTGATGATTTTAGGGTTAATCTATCCGTTGAGTATGAAACTGAAGAATATCAACATTCAACCAATGTTTCGTCAGTAGACCTGAGCACATCAACCAGCACTCTGATTGACTTAATTCCAAACCCCTGGCATTGTTATGATTTGATTGAGCAGACGTTTAGTCTCTTGAGTGAACGTTATACAGCAGCTCAGCTGGCAAACAATTCTGTGTTTATCGTTGAGCAACTCCGAAAACAACTTGAGCAGGAACGAGACCGCCTTTCAAAAATGGTATTTTATTCCCTGTTAGAGGAAGAAACCATTAGGTTCCTTGTTGTTACAGAGGACATTGGACTCAATCGCCTGCCAGAAGAGATTGATGCTTATGGTATAAAATATGCGAACCGAGTTGATGGCCGTCCTTATCAATTGAGTCTCTTTGAAGCGATTCAAGTAGACCAACTCAATAAATTAGAGACGAAGGTTGCGACTTATGTTGACCAGCAATCTCAACTCTTTTTCTGGTATCGAAATCGATCTCAAAAAGATTATTATGTGCAAGGATGGAAGCCCCAGAAAATTTACGCGGACTTTATCTTAACACTCAAGGATAATTCACCTGAAGATCAAGCATCATTTCAGGAAGTATTCGTGGTTGAAACCAAGGGCATTCATTTGTCCAAGTCTGATGATACCGAGTATAAGCGATCAATTTTTGATGTCTGCAACCAGCATGCCCAAAAAGTTGGATGGGCTAAATTAGCTCCCAAAATGCAAGATATTGTGGTTCGCTACAGTGTCATAGATGAGAATGATTGGAAGGCGCAATTAAATGCTATGCTGACTTGAATGCCATCAAATAATTCTAAAATTGAATTCAATAGTGCAGCTTTCTGCATCAGGATTCAGTCAAAGTTATTATAGCCCTAACCCAACATAGAATTCAGTGGAGAGATTTATATTCCATCAAAATTCATTCGTTTTAACAACATATAATTGACATTGCATGTCTTTGATGAGCAAATCTATCTCACCTCAAAAACTCTCTGAACAAGAAGTAATCCGTCGGCAATCTAAAGACGCACTTGAAGCCGCTGGGGTTGATCCGTATCCCTATTCATGGGAAGTATCCGATTATATTGAAACCATCCTTGGTGAGTTTGACGATTCTGTCCCACAAAAAACCGTCTCCATTGCTGGACGGGTCATGAGCCGACGGATTATGGGCAAAGCTTCTTTTTTTGATCTTCAGGATGCGACTGGACGCATGCAAGTCTACGTACGTAGAGATGATTTACCCGAAGAATTCTATAATAAAATATTCAAACCCCTCATTGATATTGGCGATATCGTTGGCATTGAAGGGAGCGTATTTAGAACGAAGATGGGAGAAATCACCGTCCATGCCTCAAAGCTACAATTATTAGTTAAAGCATTACGCCCACTGCCAATCGTTAAAGAGCAAGAAGGGCATCTCTATAACGAGGTGACTGAAAAAGAATTTCGCTACCGACAACGGTATGTTGACTTAACGGTCAATCCACATGTGCGGGAGACCTTTGTCCAACGTGCAAAAATGGTGACATCAATTCGTGGATTTCTTGACGAAAAAGGATTTATTGAAGTCGAAACTCCGATACTGCAACCCATTTATGGCGGAGCAACTGCCCGACCATTCATGACACATCACAATGCACTGGATATGCCCCTTTACATGAGGATTGCTGATGAACTGTATCTGAAACGATGCATCGTTGGAGGCTTTGATGGCGTATATGAAATTTCCAAGGATTTTAGGAATGAGGGATTGAGTCGATTCCATAATCCTGAATTCACCATGTTAGAGCTATATGTGGCATTTAAGGATTACCATTGGATGATGGATTTAGTTGAAGAGTTGATTGAATCAACAGCTATCTCCCTTCACGGTGAAAATAGTGTGATATGGGGTGATGAAACGATTTCATTTGAGAGGCCTTGGCCGCGAATTGCTTTTTTTGACGCAATCTTTAATCATACAGGTCACGACCTTTATCAAAAAGATCTCACTACCATACAGGAGGCTTCCCGCTCGTTAAATGTAGAGATAGATTCCTCTATGGGAGTGGGAAAATTGTTAGATGAAGTATTTAGCTGTTGTGTGGAACCACAGCTTATTCAACCGACATTTATCACCGATTATCCTATTGAATTGAGCCCATTAGCTAAACGTCATCGCAATAAGGAGGGACTCGTTGAACGTTTTGAGATGTTTGCTGGAGGCAGAGAACTCTGCAATGCGTTTAGTGAACTCAATGATCCCGATGACCAACGTCAACGATTTGAAGAGCAACTACGCTTACGTAAAGACGGGGACCAAGAAGCTATGGAAATGGATCATGATTACTTGCGCGCACTGGAATACGGGATGCCTCCGACAGCTGGCTTGGGGGTCGGAATTGATCGTTTAGCCATGTTGATGACGAACCAATCTAGTATTCGCGATGTGATTCTGTTTCCATTGATGCGATCAGACGAAGATCAGTCTGAAGCTGGAGAACCACCCATTTAACCTCAGGAATTGATACTTCCAGATTACGCTTTGTTGCGGGTAAGAAATTGTTTGGCTGCCCGCACATTCCTCATAAATCCTTGATACTTTGCTCGCTTAACCGCACTTCCCTTGAAACGTTTGCGAAAAGCTTCAAGATCCAACTCCTCCCATTCATCAAGCGACGTATCTACCACGCCTTGCCGTGGCAAAAATCTAAGCTCAGACGTTTTTCTGCTAAACTTATTCCAAGGGCATACGTCCTGACATATATCACACCCAAAAATCCAATTCTCCTGCTGAGAAACAATGTCATCGGGGAGTGAATCGCCTCGATGTTCTATGGTCCAATATGAAATACAACGATTTGCATCTACCACATAAGGTTGATAGATCGCATCGGTAGGGCATGCATCAATACATCTTGTACATGTTCCGCAATGGTCATAGGCCGTGGGCGCATCACATTCAAGAGGGACATCAATAATCAGAGTCCCAATAAAAAACCAAGATCCAATTTGAGGGCTAATGAGATTTGAATTTTTGGCAATCCATCCTAAGCCGCTTCGTTGTGCCCATACCTTATCCATGACCGGTGCAGAATCAACAAACACCCGACCAGAAAGCGTCTTAACTTCAGTTTCCAGCCACGCATACAACTGATAGAGGCGCTCTTTCATCACCTTGTGATAATCATCTCCCCATGCATAGCGACTGATCTTTGCATCGCTATCGCCATGCTCTACTCCCTGCCAGTAACTGCACAATACCGTCACAACCCGCTTTGCTCCTGGAACTAATTTACGCGGATCAACACGCTTTTCAAAATTCCGTGACATATAATCCATAGAAGCATGGTGACCTTTCATTAGCCATGATTCAAGTGATTCAGCCTCATCATCAAGTCGTTTGGCTTCGGCAATACCGCATCCATCAAATCCAAGCCTTGTAGCTTCAGACTTCAATTTCTCGGTAAGTAAGCTGTAACGACTGTGACCTAATGCAGGCATCAGATGTTGTAATTGAATGATCCGAATATAACCAGATAACAGCTGGAATCTTTACACCTACATAGAACTATCTGTGTCTATTTAAGGTCAACTCCTTGAAAGTTGTTAGATTAGTGATGGGGTTCTATAACCTTCAACAATAAATTCAAACATACAAAAGGCAGGACAATTGTCCTGCCTTTTATGTTGAAAAGCCTCTATTTTTGGGTATAGATCATCGTCTAATTGACGGGGATCGTATCAACCCGTCTGAACAGCGCACCAGCACCTTTTTTGCTTGACTGACCAGACCTACCCATACCCATTTGAGTTATACGTGACTCGTCAATGCCATTATCAATGTAATACTGCTTGACGGCCTCTGCACGATCTTCACTGAGTTGTTGAGCATTACGCTCATCACGAGAAGCATAACCCTCAAGCCGTACATTCAAGTCACAATTCTGGAGAATTTGCAAGTTTTCCATTAACTGGATCCGCCCAGTATCGGTAAGAACAGATGAATTACGATCAAAAAAGGCCGTATTCATCTCAGAGATATCACATTCAAAGCAACCCTGTTCCGTCACATTCACATCCACTGTACGCATATCTCTACCCGCATCATTGAGGAGCTCCAACGTCACGGTATAGGATCCAGGCTCAGCATAGGTATGAGAAGGGCTTGCCTCAAAACTAGTCTGCCCATCTCCGAAATTCCATCTGTATGTCAACTGCTCGGATCCAGCTGCATTAGCAGTAAACGTAATACTTGGATCTTCATCACACACACTCACACTCTCATTACTAGCCGTCAGGGCAAGAATTTCAGCTGGCGCAAGAACGGTAACTGAACATCCTCCGCTCGCTGTTCCATACTCACTTGTTGCAAAAAACATCACATTATAGGTCCCTCCTTCTGTGTAAGTATGGGTCGCCATGTCGCCAGCCGCAGTTGCACCATCACCAAATTCCCATCTAAGTTCAATAGGTTGCGTGGCTACATCGCTATTGGTAGATACTGAAAAATCAGCAGATGAATTCGTCATCACCGATCCTGTAGGACAAGTTAGTGCACCAATTTCTGGAGGGGTTATGGCCTTGGCAAAATTAATTTTGAATCCAATTCCTAAAGAATTAAGCAGGTCACTGGCACCGTAACCATGTTGAGATGTTCCGTCAAGCGCTTGATCATCCAAATGGATTCCAGAATTAAATTCTGCAAAAAATGAAGTCTGCGTGTTAAGTGCAATATCCACACCCAAACCTACAAGTGGACCAAATGTGCTACCGCTTTCCTCAGTCGTATACGGAGGCAAATCCTGCGTTACATTCCCAAACGAATAGACGAGTCCAAAATTCAGATACAGAGCTGTACGTGTAGAACTTTTTGCAAATGCATAGCGCCCTAAAGCTTGAACGGATGTACGTAAGACATCATCATTTTTTACACCATCGATGTCATCAGTTCTGGCTGGAAACTGGGTAATGACTGGATACTCTCCAGCCGAGAATGAAAGGCTAAGAGAAAACGGCACGCTTAATTGATACCCCAGCTCTACTCCTGCATTCCAAGGTAATCCTATCTCAAAAGCATCACCGTTAAAATTGAACGGGGACTTCTCATTATCTCCGAGATAAAATGAAGAGCCGATCCTGGGTTTCACAAATAAATTACCCTCAGGGCGCAAATTCTTGACATAATCCTGTGCGACAGCAGAAGGAATTAGAATAAATACAAGTGCAAGAGATACGAACAGAGGTAGCATCTTAGAAAGTTGGTATAGAGTTTTCATAGGTATATTAGAAAAATATCATCCACTGAAGATCATAACGAGTAGTTAGGCCTGATTTAGGTGAAGTAAAATCTGCGATTTATAATGAGCAGCCTTGTTTCGGTGAATAATTCTCTTCATCGCAAGGCGATCGATGTAAGCCTGTGTCTGAGGATACAAAGCCTTTGCGGCCGATAGATCATCGGATTGCAAGATCTTCTTGACCATTGTACGCAAACGGCTACGGTGCTCACGATTACGTAGTCGCCGCACTGCATTTTGGCGAACGCGCTTAACTGCTGAAGCGTGTTGAGGCATTAGAAAAGGGATTCAGTTGTTAATGTAGACATAGATATTAGACCGAGAAACGGCTAATCCATCATTTTACGCAAAAAATTAGGGACGGTTTCGGTTTGATCCTCACTCTTATCAGGCGCATCATCCTCATTGAGATACCGAATCTTTGTATTATGAGAATCTTCTTCTCCCTTGCGCGAAGCAAGCCCCCTGCGCTCCCAAGCAGGTTTGTCCAATATCTTCAGATTATCCTCGCCTTTATATCCAAACCTTTTTTCTTCGGACAATGATTTTACTGGCCGTCTAATGACCCCCTTATCTTTATCTTCAAATCCAGTGGCTATCACCGTCACACGCATTTTCCCTTCCAGATTGTTGTCTACCACCACACCGGTAATGATCTCGGTATCTGCACCTGCCTCTTTCTTGATCACTGCCATTGCTGCATTGACCTCTTTGATTGGCACAGCTCCAGCAGTCAGATTAACAAGAACATTTCGCGCACCTGATATAGAAATGCCATCCATCAATGGACTTGAAATCGCTTCCATCGTTATAGACTCAGCACCGTCTTTTTTGAGATCGCCAGTGGCAGCTCCCATGATGGCCGTCCCACTGTCTTTGATCGTGGTTTTAACGTCTGCAAAATCCAAATTAATCAGACCTGTTTTGGTAATTAAATCACTAATGCCTCGTGTCGCATCACCCAGAACATTATCCGCACGCTGAAATGCATCGGAGAGGTTCGTGGTTTCATCAGCAATATCTAGTAATCGTTCATTGGGAATGACAATCAAAGTATCCACATGAATTTTCAAACGCTCAATACCGCTTAAAGCGTATTCCATGCGCTTGGGATTTTCAAACTCAAAGGGCTTGGTGACAATGGCAACAACTAAAATCCCCATACGTCTCGCAATATCGGCAACAATTGAGACCCCTCCAGTCCCAGTGCCGCCCCCCATGCCTGCGGTCACAAATACCAAGTGAAAGCCACGTAATGATTGCTCAATCTCCTCAGCACACTCCATGATGGCTTGAATCCCTACCTCTGGACGTGCACCTGCTCCAAGCCCTTTTGTCAACTCTCGACCAGCCTGAATTTTGTGATTTGCCAAACTCTTTCTCAGATCCTGAGAATCCGTATTGATAGCCATGAAATCCACGGATTCAAGCCCATTATTGATCATACTATTGACAGCATTCCCACCTCCACCTCCTACACCAACTACACAAATTTTTGCTGTCCCATGGTACTCAGCATCAAATGCGAACCGTGGCTTGCTTTGGTTTTCCATGATATTATCCGTTGATTGTTTTTGAGTCATTAGCGAATTATAGTTTTAAAGTTCATCAAACCAGCCCTTCATTCGGCTGAAAAATTTAGTGAAACCTGATTCTTTATTACCCTTATCGCCTCCTATTCTCTCGCGACGAATATCTCCTAAATTATTGGGGGAAAGGCCGTAGAGTACAAGGCCTGTTCCAGTTGCATATTTGGGATCTGAAACCTCTTCCCACAGCCCACTTCCTTGTTTGGTTGGACTCCCAACTCTGGTGTCAAGTCCGAGGACCTCATCAGCAAGATCTTTGGTATGGGCAATCAGTGATCCACCACCCGTTAGAACTGCCGCTTGAAGATGTTTCCCATTACCACTACGCCTGATCTCTAAGTCGGCGATCTCCAAAATTTCCTGCATTCTGGGCTGGATGATCTGAGCCAACGCCCCAGAGCTGATCGTTTTTTCAGGGCGACCACCCAGACCAGGGATCTTGATCTCATCGTTACTGTCGCTGTGGTCAACCATTGCACACCCAAACTTACACTTGAGTTGCTCGGCCTGACTGCGCATCACACCGAGCCAATTTCTGATATCTTCCGTCACATGGTTGCCTGCAACGGCAATCACCGCCGTATGTCGAATTCTGTGATCCTCAAAAATAGCAATGTCTGTGGTTCCACCTCCAATATCAATCAATGCCACACCAGCAACCATTTCATCAGGATAGAGCACACTGTACGAACTCGCCAATGGTTCAAGTACAACATCAGAGACATGGTATCCAGCTTTTTCAATACACCGATCAATGTTTTTGGCCGCAGAAACTAACCCTGTGATGATGTGCACATTCGCTTCAAGTCGCACTCCACTCATTCCCACGGGGTCTAATACGCCATCCTGCCCATCTACACTGAATTCTTGCGGAATGATGTGTAGAATTTCCCGGTCAGGTGGCATGGCCACGCGCGTTGTATCTTCAAGTAATCGCTTGACATCCCCTTCGGTAATTTCAGGATTTGAGATGGTGATAACTCCCCGACTCAAAGAACTCTTGATGTGATCCCCTGCAATTCCAACAATGACGTTCTGAACCTCTACATCTGCTGCCCGCTCAGCGGCATGAATCGCTTTCTGAATGGAGGCAACCGTCCTGTCAATATTAATAACAACCCCACGATTTAATCCCTTAGATTCCGCAATTCCCATTCCAAGGACATTGATCTCCCCATACTGACCAGACTCAGCGACGACAGCACACACTTTCGTTGTACCGATATCTAATCCGACAATAATTTGATCGTCCATAGCCATACTATTTATATCTCTTTTTTTCTTGTAATAATTTGCCCCCGAAATCGTAGATCAATCATGCCTGGCACTTGATCTGCCTGATTCCAGTCATTCTCAATCCAAAAGGCTCGGAGTTTATGTAGTCGATGCTTCCATTGCTCATTACCAAGCTGTGCGACTAGAACATGATTCATCTCCGAGTCTCGCAGAATCATATTCAATCCAGTATCGGTCACCTCAAATTCGGAAATAATAGTCAGAATTTCAGCGGGAAGTGTCGGAATCATGGCTACCAATTTTTGAACATTCTGATGAGTAACCGCCTTCATCGGATGATACACCTCATCCATTCCACGAATGATTGGCACATCAAAAGAGATATGCCGTTGCGGAGGCATCATAAATCCAAATTCATCAATATAGTAGATCGGATAGCCCTCATCAGAAACAGCTAAAAGCCAGGGCTGACGCTCATTAACATCAATCTGCATCGTCCCTGTTGGGTAACAAACTGCATGTACTCCATGTATCCAAGGATGACGTTGCAAGCGGTCAACAATCAGAGGTGGACTGAATGTTGAGCCAATCAAGCTATGCACAGATTCAGGGTCAATGTACTCCATCCCTGAAATATGAATGTCCGTACAAGGCTGTTGCAATAAATATTGCCACCCTAAAATCGCTCCAATACAAGGAAGCACAATCGTCACAGTAATTAAATAGCGCTTCATTGTAACCGTATGTTTAGCGAATGGTCGGTAAACTGATATGCTGTCTGCTGACTACTGTCAACTCCCAATAACATGACTAAATTATTGATTAAACAAAGATCTATCGATGTATATAAGAGATTCATGACCAATGAATAAATCTCTAAATCAGCTCCTATCTCATACCCCTGAAAGGTCACGGCGGCAGACAATTTTTGTTGATCAACGATGATGCCCCTACTCGGGTATACAGTCGTTAACAAATCTAGTCTAATGCAAGTCATCGTTAAGGGACCGATATGACACAAATCTCGTTGTCGGCGCTTCAAGTTCATGATGATTCCTCCCATCCGATTAAATCAAGAATATCATTGGCGATCGTTGTTGCGGCTTGTGGTCTTGCTGCTTTCCGCGCTTTTTCGGCCATTTGACCCCTCCGCTTTGGATCTGCTAAAATCGCAGGAACTTGTATAGTCAACGCATTAAGCAGATCCTCTTCAGGGATTAACACTGCTGCTCCAATACGCTCCATACTGCGAGCATTTTTTGTCTGATGATCTTCAGCAACCACTGGAGAAGGAATCAAAATTGATGGTGTAGAAGTGCATAAAAGCTCACTACAAGTTAGAGCACCCGATCGCGCAAGAACTAAATCACAAGCGGCATAGGACAATTCCATTTGATCAACATATTTTAGAATTTGAAGCCTTGCATGTTTCTTTTTCTTCATCCGATCATAGTACAGTCTTCCAGTCTGCCAAATGACATAAACCATAGGATCAGACAGGATCTGGTCTACCATCTGAAACATTGCCTCATTGATCGCTTGGCTTCCTAGCGAACCTCCAAAAACAAACAAGACTTTGGCATCCTTCGGAAGTTGAAGTATTTTTCGTGCCTCTTCACGATTTATGGCGGTAGCCAACTCTTGGCGAACAGGGTTTCCACTCACCCGACAACGCCCCTCAGGAAACCAGCTTTTTGCTTCCTCAAATGCAATATGCACCTGCGCTGCACGATAGCCAAGAATTCGATTCGTCATCCCTGCATAGGCATTCTGCTCTTGTGCAACCGTTGGTCGGCCCCGCATACTCGCTGCCCATAACACAGGGCCCGACACATAGCCACCCGTTCCAACAGCTACATCCGCATCAAAGTCCTGCACCAATTGATAACTTTGCCACAGCCCCGTTGCTAACTTGAACGGAAACCCAATATTGCGTAACAGCTTTTTGCGATGAAATCCACTAATTGTAATCGGATGAATCTCAAACCCAGCATCTGGGACAACATCCCATTCTAAATGATTTCTGGTTCCCGCAAACGCAATCGCACTCATGGGTTCAATTGAACGGATGGCCTGGGCAATGGCAATCGCTGGATAGATATGGCCACCAGTACCGCCACCTGCAAATAGTATTCGAGGAGGTCTCATTGTCGTTCGGCCTGTATGGAAATGTTCAGTAAAATGCCAATCGCCATCCCTGTAGCGACCATAGATGTTCCACCATAGGACACCAGAGGGAGTGGAAGTCCTGTGACAGGGAGAATCCCTACCGATACTCCTGCATGAATCAGGCTATATAAAAACAAAAGCGTCGTGCAACCAACGGCCAGAAATAGACCAAGAGGATCTGAGGCATGGCGCGCAATTCGTAAAAATCCTCTGAACAAAAATAGCATGAATAACCCCAGAAGCACAAGACTTCCAATCAAACCATATTCTTCAGTGATGATCGCGAAAATGAAGTCGTTATATGGGGCAGGCAAAAAATCGCGCTGGACACTCTTACCAGGCCCACGGCCAGTCCATCCCCCCATCGCAAGGGCAATCTGCGCCTGATGCGCTTGATATCCCTCAGACTGCAAACTGAAGACATCTACCTCTTCGGTATTCGGGAATATTTTGACTCCCAGATACGATTCAATTCGCTCCGCTCGATTCGGAGATGCCAAAAGCATCAGAAAAGCACACGCGAGCCCCGTTAAACACCCTAATCCCAGATACTTCAGACTCACTCGTCCAACAAATGCCAATAGAAGTAGCGTAATCAACACTAAAAGGGCCGTAGACAAATCCTCAAGTCCAATCAATATGACCGTGATAAACACCCAAAATAGGATTGGGAGAACTGCTTTGGAGAAACTGCTAATATAGTCCTGTTTTCGAACTAATAACACCGAGATGTACAGCACCGCAGCCACCTTGGCTAAATCTGATGGCTGGAAACTAACAATACTGAACTGAAACGCCCGTGTAGCCCCTCCATAAGAGACCCCAAAGATGCGAACCAAGACTAGTGAGAGCAAAGATGCGACCAGAAATAGCTTTGACCAGCGGGCAAGATGATGGTAATCTATCCTGCTGAAGATCACCAAAGCCGTCAGCGCTACGCCTAAACGTAATAGATGCCTCCAGAGATACTGCTCGGTGTCCCCATCCGCTCTCACTTCGGCCAAAAAGGCAATCGCACTGTAGACCGCCATCACACCAATTGCAGAAAGTGCAAGGGCGATCCAAAGAACATATTTATCCATAGGATTCTGGGCCCGCAGTACAATGGATCTAAATTGGTTTGCCATTTTCAGAAACCCTTCCAATTAGACCAAGAACATTCCCCATCTTCTGTATAGCCAGTGAATAAATCCATTGGCCAACATTCAGAAGCGATCATCTCATCTGCCAAGAGTGGTTGTGCGTGCAATGGATGAATATTATCTGAGCTTGGCGGTCCTGTCATTTCAGTAGTAGAGATCTGGTAACTCATCACATGCCCGTCTGAGGATACTATGGTCGTTTTATTATTAGCCCATTTTAATCCTGTAACCACGCGAGTTGCTTGCCATGAAGTTACCTCAGTTTGGTCGTTGACAGACATTTCAGTGATAAGCACTCTATCTAATAGAAAAGCTGATTGAGTGGCACTGGATCCGGTGACCTGAAAACCTGCATTTAGATTCAATTTTGAAGATCCATATTCGCATGAGTGATGCCCTATTTGTTTAGATCCTTTATGGGATTCAGGATCAACTATTTTACCATCATACATAACGATTTCTTTGCCTGAGGAACCTAAATGATTCTCAGACACATGGAGATCTCCTTGCATGATCACCTGTTTTGCGTTAATCAATGGTTGGTTTCTCATCGAATCCGGAGTGTAAGTAATGCGGCGAGCATCGTGATGACAGTGATTAACCAAAATCGTGAAACAACTTTGACTTCATGCATTCCACTGGCTTCATAATGATGGTGCAACGGAGCCATCCGGAAAACCCGCTTCCCAACACCAGTCTTACGGCGGGTGTATCGGAAATATGTGGTTTGTATAATCACTGACACCGTCTCAACAAAAAAGATCGCACATAACAAAGGGAGTAGTAGCTCTTTTTTGATCATCAATGCAATCACTGCAATCGCAGCTCCCAGCGATAATGATCCCGTATCTCCCATAAATACGGATGCAGGGTAGCTGTTATACCACAAAAATCCTAAGCATGCAACGACTAATGAGGCGACATAAATCGTCAATTCGCCAGCCCCTTCAAGATACATGACTCCGAGGTATGAGGAAAAAACCAGATGCCCCGATATGTACGCCAAAATGAACAGCCCTATTGCAACAATAGCGGTGGTTCCCGCCGCCAAACCATCCATACCATCGGTCAGGTTGACAGCATTAGATGTTGCAGTAACAATGAAAATCGTCGTCGGAATGAAGAGAAGCCATCCAAGATCTACTCCAGCAAAAAATAAATTTCCAAGTACATTATAATCAAGGTGCCAATCCCTGACTAAGGGGATCTCTGTCACTGTCCGCGTTGCTTCAAATTGGGGATGAAAATACATGACTATCCCAATGAGTAACCCCAGCCCAATTTGACCTGTTAGCTTCATCCGCGCGGCTAATCCTTTCTTATTTCGTTTGATGGTCTTGATATAATCGTCTGCAAATCCAAACGCGGCCATCCAAACGGTGGTAATCAAAATCAACCAAACAAAAATCTCCCGCAGATCCCCCCACAATAGAGTTGAAATCACGATTGCGCTCACAATAATCAAACCTCCCATTGTAGGAGTCCCACCTTTGTGTGAATGGTCTACTCCATTGACAGCTAACTCTGTACGAACTCGCTCTCCGATGTGCTTACTCTGTAACCACTGAATGACGCGAGGGCCGATGACCATAACAATCATAAATGCGGTAATGGCGGCTAGTGTCGCGCGAACTGTTATGAATTCTACAACCTGAAATCCAGGCGGGCTAAATACTGACTCCAACCACTGTATCAAAAAATATAGCATAATCAGAGCCTATGGAAAAAAGGTTGGATCTCGTTAAGTACCAATTCCCAATCACATATGACCCGCTGGAATTCATCTCCAATTTGATTGGATTGAAATTCTTTGCCGATGATAGCACTATCTTTGTATGTCTTACGATCCTGATGGGATACGACGAAAGTGATCTCTGCATCAAATGCATCGTGGGCATCGGGCTGGTTTCTATCCAAAATCAATGTGTATATCCTATTGGTCATGTTAGTGTTGACCCATTGGAGGTTGGTACGGCGAAGCCCCTCTGCAGGTAGTCTTGAATTAATGTTGCTCCAGAGCATGTTTTTGCAGTTGAAGTAAGGCTTCATTAGTGGTTGGATCTCCAGGAGCGGGAGTCTGATCAATGACGGATCCAGTCCCATTGAATCGTACGGTGATTCCTTTTGAGCTTAGCAGGGAATGAGCTGTTCGGGCATCAAGTCCTATCACACTTGGCATCACTGCAGTATCGTATTCTGAGAGAATCGGATCTGGGACGACTGGTTGATCATCTGTCTGAGTCGTTGGCGAGGATTCATCGGCCCATGTCTCAGAGGCACGACGAAATAGGGTCTGTTGCCAATCATATTCTGGCGAGGGTGAATCGGTCGTTGAAAATGTTACAGCCCAGCGCTCGGCAATACGACGGAATATAGGGGCAGCTACGCGTCCACCAAAAATACTAGTTTGGGGCTCATCCAGAATAACAATCATCGCAACCATCGGGTTGTCGGCCGGGTAGAATCCTACAAAAGTTGAACGGTATTCACTACCGTATCCTCCCCCCACCGTTTTTCTTGCAGTTCCAGACTTTCCAGCAACTTTAACATCTTTCATGTTTGCTGCTGTTGCGGTTCCCCGTTCAACGACATCCACCAAAGCGGGCACGAGCATTTTGGCCGTCTGTAGATCAAGTACTCTGCGAATTGAGTCAGTTCGTGCGCGATCATCTGTAGCGCGCCACAGGACTTGACCTGTCACATCACGTCGCTCGGCAACGATATAGGGTTGACGCAATAGCCCACCATCTGCCAATGCAGCATAGGCCATTACCATTTGAAGGGGAGTCACATTGATCTCATAACCAATACTTAGAGCCGTCTTCGTCGTTTGGCTCCATCGATCTGTTCGTTTAAGTAACCCAGTCACCTCACCGGGCAGGTCAATCCATGTTTTTTCACCAAACCCGAAATTGCGGATGTATTCATACAATTCTTCTGGGCGCATTGGACTCGTCGTCAGTGCCATCCCGACATTACTACTTTTTACGATGACATCATTGAAGGTGAGTTCCCCATAAGGATTGATATCATTGAGCGTGTATTGAGCGATCTGGAGGCTTCCATCTCCTGTATCCACAAGCCGATCCATTGTTGTATACCCAGCTTCTAAAGCAGCAGTGGCCGCGATCATTTTGAAAGCGGACCCAGGTTCAAGAACATCGGTAATCGCGGTGTTACGCCAAGCGGAGGGTGCTGATTGCATCGGGGCATTTGCATTATATGCAGGCACATTTGCAAGGGCTAAAATTGCTCCAGTCGATGGTTCTACTGCAATTGCACTTCCTCTTAGCGCCCCAGCTTCTGCGACACCTGCTACGAGTTCTTCCTCCATGATGGTTTGGCGTATGAGGTCAATTGTCAGCACCAGAGACTCTCCATCCACAGGGGGCACCACAAGACCTTCTACATCTATTCGTCGATACCCACGTCGATCCCGAAACAGAGTGCGCCTGCCAGGCCGTCCTGTCAGATATTGATCATATTCCATCTCCAGACCTGCAATTCCGACACCATCTAAATCAACCCGCCCCAGAATATGGGAAAAAGATGTGCCGTAGACATATTGACGTTGAGGCCTCTCCTCAAGGATGACTCCAGGCACATCCCAAGCGTAGACTTCCTTGCGTTGATCATATGTCAGATCAGCTAGTCGTACATACTGCGGACTGCTACGCTCATCAATCTGGGTTTGCAATTTAGCGATTGATTTACCGGTTAAGTCAGCAAGACGGAGAAGAAAAAACGTTTTTTCGTCGTCAAACCCTTGTGTTAAAGGATCCAAAGCGAGCTTATATAGAGGAGAATTGACGGCCAATGCGCGCCCATGAATATCCAAAATTTCACCTCGATGAGCTGGCAAAATCTCCTGTGATTCGACTTGTGTCCACCCTATTTCCCTGAGATAATCTCCTTGAGCTATATTCAACCAGACCATCTGCCCTGCAATGATTAATGGTAGAAGTGCCAAGACGGCAAAGATACCGTACATCCTGGCGATGGTTTGATCGCGTACACTCATGGCACAGATGGGGGTTGGGGAGTTAGATGGTCATCCTCCAACTGATGAATTCTTTTTAACCCCAATGAAGTCCCACGGGAATGAATCACAGAAGGCCCTATTGCAGCGTTTAAGTCTGCCACAAGACGGTTATGCTGAAGATGGAGGCGAACATTCTCTCTTCTTTCGGTATTGATTTCTCCCAGAAGATCTTGAGAACGATGAGTTTGTCCTATATATACGGTGAGAATCGCGGCGATAACAAAGATGATGATACCAAAGTGAAGTGTGGGAATACGAGCGACCACTTTTGGCTTAGATGCAGATTCATCTATCACGGTCAGCTCCCGCCAGTTACTCAGGGATAACATCGCCTGATCTACTGCACGCTTATTACGTGTCGTTGAATGCTGTCGTTGTTTATTGGAGAACAAGTTCATGAGCTACACATCATTTTGATATTGAGCAACGGACAGCTGCACGGAGTCGGGCGCTCCGTGAGCGACGATTCTCTGTGATTTCCAGATTGCTTGGAGTCACAGGACGGCGTGTCAACGGTTTCCATGGTACGAGTCGATTTCCATATATATCTCGTTGCGCATCTCCTTGGAAGACCCCATCTCGGAGCATTCGTTTCACCATTCTATCCTCAAGGGAATGGTAGCTAATCACCACGATCCTTCCACCTTCTTTCACGATATTGGGACTAGATTTTAGGATCTGAGCCAATTCATCAAGTTCCTGATTCACTGCAATGCGTATCGCTTGAAATGTCCGAGCCACAGCTTTAGATTCAAATTGATTAGGAACTGCCTGGCGAATAATCTGAGCTAGATTTACAGTTGTATTGATCGGGCGATTTGCAATGATTGACCGACTGATCGTCCGCGCACGAGGTTCTTCTCCATAGGATCGAATGAGATGGACCAATTCATCTTCACCGAATTCATTGACGATCTCTTTGGCCGTAGTCTGAGAATTCTGATCCATACGCATATCTAGCGAAGCGCTTTTCTGATGACTAAATCCTCGTTCCCCAGAATCTAATTGATTGGATGAGACTCCCAAATCTAGTAGCAAACCAGTCACTGGAAGAAACTCATTGATTAATGATTCAAGACGGCTAAACGCCTCACGATAGACCAACAATTGTTTTTTCTCAATAGCATCTGGAAATCGTGCTTTTACATTAGCAACGGCTTCGGCATCCCGATCAACGGCAATCACCCGTCCTTTGGAAGATATAGCGGATAGCAACGCTGTGATATGTCCACCACCGCCTGCTGTCGCATCAACATAAAGTCCGTTCATGTCCGTCATCAGATAGTTCAATACTGTATGAGATAAAACAGGTACATGGTAATCAGTTGGTATCATCACTGGGCCATTACCTCAGCTGCGAGCGTTTCATAGTCGCTTTCTTCTGCACTGAGATACTCTTCGAATCTTTCTGGATCCCAGATTTCTATACGATTTTGACTTCCTATGATCAAAGCATTTCCTTTTATCCCCGCGTACTCAATCAGTGGTCTCTGCAACCCAATCCGGCCCTTTGAATCAAGTTTGACTTCCTCCGCCCATCTCATAAATCGCCGGGTGAACGCACGATGCTTGCGATCATAAGGGTTGAGCTTTGCAATCTGATCTTCAATTACCATCCACTCATCTAGTGGAAAGGCCGAGATGCATTGTTCAAATCCTCGAGTTGTAATGAACGTATTTTGGGCCGCTACATCCATACATGAACGTATCTTGGAAGGGATCGCAATGCGCCCTTTATCATCCACAGAAGACGTTTTTTGGCCTTTGAATCTAGGCATAAAGTACCTTTTAAGTGCAGTAAACACCTAAGGTAAGAATTATTTCCCACTTTTTCCCACTTTTTCCCACAAAAAATTAATTTCTTGGGAATTTTTTTTGTCAGAGGGCTTTCAAACCAACTCTATCACAATCAAATTGAGGGGGTTTGGGACTGTCTAATCTGGGAAATAGATACTCTCATCGTGATGCGGCTGCAGTAACGAATGAGGTAAAGAGGGGATGTGGATTACCAACGGTTGAGCGATATTCGGGGTGGAATTGGACTCCAATGTACCAGGGATGGGAAGGAAGCTCTGCGATTTCTACCAGTCCGCTCTCGGGATTGATTCCGGAAAATTTGAGTCCTTGATTTTCAAGATGATGTCTGATGGCGTTGTTGACCTCATAGCGGTGGCGATGACGTTCGGTGACCAGCGGTTGATTATAGATTAAATAGGCCTGAGAGTCTTGAGCAATTTTACAGTCATATGCACCTAATCGCATGGTGCCTCCTTTGTTGTCGATCTTTTTTTGATCTTCCATTAGATCAATGACTGGCCACGGGGAATCAGCGCAGAACTCTGTCGAGTGTGCCTCTTCAAGACCACAACAATCTCTGGCAAATGAAATCATTGCACACTGAAGCCCAAGACAGATTCCGAGAAACGGAATATTATGGACACGCGCAAAGCGGGCGGTGGTAATTTTCCCTTCTATTCCGCGTGATCCGAAACCTGGGGCCACTAGGATCCCTTTGACATCTTGAAGCACAGCTTCGCAGTTGTCTTCGGTAATATCTCCACTTTCAACATAATGCAATTCAATGTCAACTGATGTTTTTGCGCCTGCGAGGATAAATGACTCAGTAATTGATTTATATGCGTCTTGATGGGTGACGTACTTACCAACCAATGCAATGCGTACACGCTTTTCTGGAGCATGGAGACGTTTGACAAACTGTGTCCACTCTTTGAGGTCGGGTTCAGACGGGATCGATTGATCGGTAATTTGAAACTGCTCCAAAATGAGTTTTTGGACTCCTTGTTGAGCAAGTTGTAGAGGGACATCATAAATAGATTTAGCGTCTGCAGCTTCAATGACCGCACGGGTCTCCACATTACAGAAATGTGCTATCTTTTCGCGCAACTCGCTATGTAATGGACGCTCTGAGCGGCATACCAGTAGATCAGGCTGAAGCCCGTAGGAGAGAAGCATTTTTACCGAATGTTGGGTTGGTTTGGTTTTTAATTCTCCTGCAGCAGCTAAATAAGGAATTAATGTCAAATGCGTAACCAGAGCGTTGGCCGATCCCATTTCGTAGCGTAATTGCCGAATTGCCTCAAGGTAGGGAAGGCTTTCAATGTCACCAACCGTTCCGCCTATTTCTGAAATGATAACATCCAGTTGCTGCGTCTCAGACAATCGGACAATCCATGCTTTAATTTCGTCAATGATATGCGGAACAACCTGAACCGTTTTTCCAAGGTATTGTCCGGCCCGTTCTTTTTCAATGACCTCCTGATAGACGCGCCCAGTGGTCACATTATTAGCTTGACTCGTTTTGTGACCAAGGAATCGTTCGTAATGCCCAAGATCCAGATCAGTCTCTGCACCGTCATGGGTAACAAAGACCTCTCCGTGCTCATAGGGATTCATCGTGCCAGGATCTACATTGATATATGGATCCAGTTTTTGAATAGAAACGCGAAGCCCATGAGATTCAAGTAGGCGGCCTAAGGAAGCACAAAAAATGCCTTTTCCTAATGAGGACGAAACGCCACCAGTTACAAAGATAAATTTAGTATCCACAATCTGAGCCAATTGATTCAAGTTAGATGTCCAAAGTTACGGCATAGATTAGACATTAGGTCTCTCGACAGGCGACAACAATCAATCCTGTTCCAACCTTATTGGAAATTTTCAGGTCAACGAAATTTAGAAGAAGTCCAAGCGGAAGTACTGGTAGGTAGTATAGCATCACAAGTGGTGTGAAAAAGATGGATTTGCCAAGAAGTAAGATAGGCAATTTTATCAGTAACCTCCAAGCGACGGATCCCCAAGTACCGTAACTGTAATGTTGCTCAACGGTCTGGAATCCAGCATTTGACAATTTATTTATAAGATCCTCAAGATTATAACCATCACGGACATGTTCTCCAATGAAGCTCTCCTGGGTGCTGTCGTGAACATCTGAACCTCCCTGATCGCTTGGCGTGCTGATAATGAGATACCCTCCCCTGTTGAGGAGCTTTGCAAAGTGAGCGATAGCCATTTCGTCTTCAACTATATGCTCTAAAACATCAACCGCTAGGATATAGTCAAACAATTCTTTGAGATTTGGGGCAGTAAGATCATCCACTTTCCATGTTACCCGATCTGAAAGCCCGAACGCATCAAATGAGCGAGCGCCCCGATCGAGATAATCTTTTTTTAGATCTGTTGCAGTCACATGAACTCCGGGGTATTTGTGTAGAGTATGCCATGCGTACTGGCCAAATCCAGTGCCCGCGTCTAGTAACTTAGATCCAAATTGAGGATTGATTCTTCGTAATGACCGATGTACATACCAAGTACGTAGGAATAGCTTATCCATGAGCCCATATAGAATCGGAAGGAGCTTTGGATATTTATCTAACCATACACTGATTCGATCTTTCAGTAGGTCATACTTCATTCAATAGCTCTATCGATAATCCATGGGGTCTAGTATTTACGCAGGACAGCAACTACAGAACTGAAAGAACTCTCGATACCATTTGATGGCTTGATCTTCATACAACCCCAGATTTCTATTTTCTTGAATGGACTGGTGGTTGTATAGACATGAAAATTATAGAAATTATATACATAAGTATCAATTTGTAATTTTCAATAAATTATTGTACGAATGCGGTGTAACGTCCGGGCTTGGCGATGTCTGCACCATACAACAGGTGCGTGAATTGACAGCGAGGAGAGTTTTGGTTGGGAACTCCGAGAACCCGTCAAAAGGATTTGCGAGATTGTGACTCATGATATAATGCCCAAAACCATAGTTGTCAGGAATTCTATAGTGGGTGCGGAGGGGGAGGGATTCGAACCCTCGGTACCTTGCAGTACTCTGGTTTTCAAGACCAGTGCATTAGACCACTCTGCCACCCCTCCAAATGTATAATTAATGATTTATATTCTTGGCGGAGAGGGTGGGATTCGAACCCACGATGAGCTGTTAACCCATACTCCCTTAGC
>JAPOTS010000123.1 GCA_026709065.1 Bacteroidota bacterium | reverse complement strand
AACTAGATCCTCGGAAAAAAGATTCAGTTTTGGTGAAATTAATTTTAAACTCAATTGTCGTGAATATTAAGGGACATACCTACCGTGGTAGGCAAGGTGCGGATGTCTCACTGCTCATCCGACGTATTCGCTCACATTGTCAACAATCCATCTGTTGCATTGGGACTTCAGCGACGATGGTGTCGGTAGAGGACTCCAACTCTCACCGTAAAGATGTTGCACGTACTGCGATTACGATTTTTGGAAAACCCTTTCAGGAGGAGCAGATTGTAGAAGAAACTCTCAAACCATCTTTTAGAAGCACCCTTGATCAGCTACCATCCAAATCTGAACTCCACGCTTCCATTAACGATGGTATTCAGGTTGATGCTCCTCGCACCGAGCTCTGTGAGCATCCTATTATTATCTGGCTTGAGCGTCGTATTGCTCTGGAGATTCAACCTGACGGGAGCATTGTTCGCCGCAGGCCGATGGGCTTAAATAAGGTCGTAGAGGCACTGTCAGAAGATTCTGGACATACATCAGAATTATGCCAAAAGATCCTTGAAAAATCCCTGCAATGGATTAGCATGGTGAACAGGGTTATCGAAAAAAATGGGGGGGGGTATACGGTACTACCATACAAACTTCATCAGTTTATCGCTCAAACGGGATCGGTTTATACGACGCTTGATCAAGGTGAAGACCGATATATTACCCTTCTTAAACCAGGGATCTATAAGCATGATGATCGTTCCAAGCCCATTTTCCCCAATGTGTTTAGTCGGACCACTGGCCATCCTTTTATCTGTGTTTCTCTGGCAGAGGATCAGTTTATTCCTCGTGAGTTCCGTTCTAGTGGAGATGAAGATCTATCAGCCACTGATGGCTATTTGATTGTTGGTGATGATATCTGGAATCCTGATCAGGATCGCCAGAATTTGCCAAGTGCATGGTTCCAGACCCGAGCGGGTGGAAGGATCGTAGTACATCCAAAGAAGAAGGATCAATTTCCTCACAAATACTATTTCGACGAAACGGGAAAATGCTCCAAAACCACCCCCATGAAATACTGGGGGTGGTTCATGCAGGCACCCCTACTTTTTGATCCCACTGGTGGTGTATTTTTTGACACCAAGACCAAGGAAGGTACAAAGCTTACATCTTTGGGAAGTGAAGGTCGTAGCACATCCACGACGACTCTTTCTTTTTTGATCTTAAAGTATCTCCATGATTCTGAGTATTCCTTGCAAGATCAAAAGTTGTTGAGTTTTACCGATAATCGTCAAGATGCCGCTTTGCAGTCTGGACACTTCAATGACTTTATTCAAGTTGTTCGCTTGCGTGCTGCCATATGGAACGCATTGAAGACCTCTGAGAATGGAACTCTTGATTTTGCAACCTTGGGTGATGCCATCTTTACATCTCTGGATTTACCCTTCCGAGATTATGGCAATATAGATGTTGAGCCAGAATTAGCTCAGGTCAAGAAGGAGTTTGATGAGGCACTCCGCGACTATCTGTTCTATCGTGCTCTGGCTGATCTGCAACGAAGTTGGCGCATTGTACTCCCCAATTTAGAGCAATGTGCTCTTGTTCTAATTGATTACAAAAACCTTGATGACATTGTAGCTGAGGATCAATTTTGGTCTGATGTTGAAATTGTCAACCGCCTTGATCAAATTGAACGCAAGAAGTTTTTAACCGATATCCTTGAATACTTCAGGCTTGAGTTCGCTCTCTATAGTGAGAACTATTTAAAGCCGAACCATCTCAGAAAATTCAAGAGACATTTTCGAGAAAAATTGAAGCAACCATGGAGTATTGATTCCAAAGAGGAACTACCTTCACCGTATGTACTTCGTCTGGAGACGCTCCATAAACGAGAGCGTTTCTCGCACAAGAGTATGGGGAGCAGGAGCTCTTTTGGAAAATATATCAAGGATTGGGTGACGAAAGTAAACTTGAACCCAGATCATCTTCGTGGAGAGCGATACAACGTGTTCATTCTGCAACTCATGCGAAAGTTGAAAGATGCTGGCTATCTGTATGAGGAGAGTGCACTCAATACGAATAAGGAAAAGATTCCCGTATTCCAACTTCGCATTGAAAGGATTCTATGGAAGCTTGGAGATAGGAAGAAGGTACGACAGGATCCAATCAAGAGGCGTTCCTACAAAGAAAACATGAGCTCTCCCAATGCATTCTTTCAGAAAATCTACTCAGCCAACTATGCTGAGGGCAAACGACTGATAGCTGAGGATCACACTGGACAACTGAGTGTTTTTGATCGTCAAGATCGTGAGGATCGTTTTCGGGCTGACTGGTATGTGGACGATTCCAACAAGATTCTTGATGAAAAGCGTATTCGTAGCGACTCCATTAGTGCTCTTTATTGTTCGCCAACCATGGAACTGGGAGTGGATATTGGTGGATTGACCGTTGTTCACATGCGAAATGCACCTCCCAACGCGTCCAATTATGTTCAACGATCAGGGCGAGCAGGACGGAGTGGGCAGGGTGCATTGATTTTTACCTATTGTTCAGGCTTTGCCCCACATGACCGTCACTACTTCAAGAATCAGGTTGACATGGTCGCTGGTATCGTTCAGGCACCACGTATTGATATCTTGAATCAGGAGTTGTTAAGATCACATCTTCATGCCCTTGTGATCAGCACCACCGGTTTACCCGGACTGGATCACACTGGCGGGAAGCAGTCATCTTTGATGCGGCTTGTGGATGAGAATCATTCAGAAATGCCACTTTCTTCTGGTATTGAACAGGGACTGAAGCTTGGACCAGAAGCTTTGAGGTCAATTAGGTCTACCTTCCTAAGGGCGATTGCAGATTTTTCCCAGGATTTGGAAGCAATACCCAACACATGGTACAGCGATGACTGGATTGACCGAAACCTGAAGGAGATGGTCAAGAGCCTTGACACAGCCCTTGAACGATGGAGAAATCTGTACCAATCGGCACGATCTTTACTCACCCGTGCCACACAAAAGATTGATACTGGGTTACTCAAAGTTGGAAGTGACGAATATCGCCGATACAAGCGGCAGATGGATCAGGCAAACCGACAGCTCAATTTGCTACGCAATGATCGTAGTGGATATCTTCACTTCAGTGAGTTTTATCCGTATCAATATTTGGCCGCTGAAGGCTTTCTGCCAGGCTATAACTTCACACGCCTGCCCCTGCGAATCTTTGTACCAACCAGTCATACGTCTGGTGAATATATATCTCGTAGCCGTGAGGTAGCCCTTCGCGAATATGGACCACGAAATATGATCTATTACAATGGATCAAAATATAGAATTTCGTACATGGTTGTCCAAGATGCCGAATCTTCTTTGATAGAGATGAAAATCAATCGGCGTGCGGGTTATTGTCTGATGCATGAGCAGTCTGATTTAGAGATCTGTCCATTTTCTGGAGACAATCTTAGTGATGCTGACAACACAGAGTATCTTCATCATCTGATTGAGATGACCGAATCAAGGGGTGAAGAAACGGAGCGGATCACATGCGAGGAAGAAGAGCGACTCTCAAGAGGGTATGACATTGAGTCGTTCTTACATGTTGATGGGGGCAACTTTGAAAGTATATGTGAAGCAATGGTGAGCATCGGAGAAGACCACCTGCTAACGCTTCAATTTATTCCAACTGCCCGACTGATCCATGTTAACCGGGGTTGGAAATCACGCCAAACCGAAGGATTTCCATTAAAAATGTCTTCTGGGCATTGGTGTAAAGAGATGCCAAAGACAGAGGATGAAGTCAATGAGAAGCCCTGTTTGGTCAAACTTTGGACATCCAATTTGGCAGATGCGCTCTACATTGAGTCTACGGAATCATTGGATTTGGAACGCAATGGGATCCTTACCCTTCAGTATGCACTCAAACGGGCTATTGAGTCCGTTTTTCAAGTTGAATCCAGTGAGATTGGTGTGACGGAGATAGGAGATCCAGAATCTCCTCGCATTCTGGTCTATGAAGCGGCAGAGGGGAGTTTGGGCATTTTATCGCAGTTCGTGGAAGATCCTCAGATTTTCCGAAGAATCATTCAAGAGGCGGAAATGATTTGCCAGTATGACGATGAATCGTACAAGGCCCCTGCGTCCTATGATGATCTCTTGAGTTATTACAATCAGCGTGATCATCAGCGAATAGACCGGTTTTTAATTCGTGATACGCTGACCAAACTCATTGATGCGGACATTCAGATTCGTGTGCATGGATCATCCAGAGATTATGAAGAGCAGTACCTGCATATTCTCAACCATATCGATCCAAATTCATCTACGGAGCGGGTTTTCATTGATTACCTGTATAAAAACGGATTACGATTACCTGATCAAGTACAGAAACGTGTCTCTGGAATCTATTGCCAGCCAGACTTCTATTATGAACCTCGAATATGGATCTTCTGCGATGGATCTCCACATGATGACCCTCAAGTGCGTGAGCGTGATGAGAATCAAAGACAACTGATCATTGCTCGGGGTGACGAGGTGTGGTGCTGGCATTATCGTGAAAATCTTGTAGCAAAGGTTGCTGAGCGGCCTGATATATTTAGGAAGGTTCGATGAGTGTAGCTTTGCAACCGGGTAAGCTGGTTTCTCTTCGTGGTCGGGAGTGGGTGGTGCTTCCATCAGATATACCCGATCTACTAATTGTCAAACCGCTTGGTGGCTCTGAAGAGGAGTCAACGGGGATTTATCTACCCTTGGGAATTAAAGCAGATATCCCCAAGGATGCTAAGTTTGATTATCCAACCCCTTTGGACCTGGGGGATATTACAACAGCACGTTTTCTTTATGATGCCGCACGTTTAGCTTTCCGTCATGGTGCAGGCCCGTTCCGTTGCTTTGCGAAGCTATCGTTTCGACCGCGTGCCTATCAGATTGTGCCTTTGGTGATGGCTATGCGCCAAGAAGTTGTACGTCTTTTGATTGCAGATGATGTCGGTGTAGGTAAAACGGTGGAAGCTTTACTCATACTTCGTGAAATGATGGAACGGGCTCAAATCAAACGATTTGCGGTGATTTGTCTTCCTCATCTTTGTGATCAATGGCAACAAGAATTACAGTCAAAATTTGGGATTGATGCCGTTATCATCCGCTCCAATACGCAGGCAAGACTCGATCGTATGGTCCCAGGAGATGTGAGTGTTTATGAGCACTACCGATATCAAATTATTAGTATTGACTACATTAAGGGAGACAGTCGCCGTAATGTATTTATAGAGCAGTGTCCAGAACTCATTATTGTTGACGAAGCCCACACATGTGCCCGTCCGCATGGAGCTTCAACTGCTCAGCAACTCCGACATCACTTGCTCAATGATATTTCAAAGAAAAAAGGGCAACATCTGATCTTACTCACGGCCACCCCTCATAGTGGGAAGCCAGAGGAGTTTCATTCTATATTAGGACTACTGAAACGCGAATTTGAGGATTTAGATCTGCCCACATCTACTCAGGATGAGCGTCGTGCATTGGCACAGCATTTTGTGCAACGCAAGCGGGTAGATGTTGAGAAGTGGATGGACGAAGATACACCTTTCCCAGAGCGAGACGCGTTTGAGTGGGATTATACTCTGAGGGGAGACTACCTTGAGTTTTTTAACGATGTTGTTGAGTTTGCACGCAAACTTGTTACACCTGGCCCTGAAGGAGTAACGGTGAAGCGCGCACACTATTGGACGGCCTTAGGTTTACTTCGTGGCATCATGTCAAGCCCAAGTGCAGGAGTCAAAATGCTACAGAGACGACGCGATAAATTAACGCCGATAGATATGTCCGAAGTTTCCACTGGTGAAGAATTAGACGATTACAACCCAATTGGAGACTCCGAAGACGGAGTGCTAACAGATACGGTTCCTATTCAGGTGATGGACCGTGAGGACTGGAGTGAGTATCAACGGAAGCAACTGCGTCGTTTTGCCCAACAACTTGAAGAGTTTATGGGAATCGGTAACGATGAAAAACTTGAAGTTGCTTCGGAGATTGTCAAAGATTGGATTGAAAACGGATTCAATCCAGTGATTTTTTGTCGCTTTATTGAAACGGCGAACTACTTGGGAGAACATCTCAAGCCGTTGCTGTTCAAAACGATCACGGGTTTGGTTGTGGAAGTGATTACAAGCGAAGAGCCTGATGATCTGCGCAAACAGAGAATTGAAGATATGGCGGGTGATCATCCACGACTATTGATTGCTACCGATTGTTTGAGTCAAGGAATCAATCTTCAGGAGTTGTTCTCTGCGGTATTGCACTATGATCTTCCATGGAACCCTAATGATCTTGAACAGAGAGAAGGGCGGGTAGATCGGTTTGGTCAGCAGGCACCTGAAGTCAAAATCTGTCTACTTTATGGTAATGATAATCCGATTGACGGAATTGTACTTGATGTGTTACTGCGCAAAGTACGAGAGATCAAGCGATCTACAGGAATCAATGTTCCATTCCCTGAAAATTCTCAGAGTATCATGGATACGATCACACAGTCTCTTCTTTTGAATCCACATCGCAAAATCCAAAAGTATGAGACACCTCAGCAGGGTGCATTATTTGATCTGGGTGATTTTGAAGAGGCAAAGGAAGCACAAAAGAAGGTTTCTCGCAAAATTGATGAGGCCGTCAAGCGCGAAAAACTCTCTCGTAGCATTTTTGCCCAGAATACCATCAAGGCACAAGAGATTGAAGAAGATCTCAAACATATTGATGAGGCGATTGGGGATCCCTCAGCGGTCAAGGATTTTGTTACGGGGGTATTGCGCAATCTCTTTGGTGTTCAGATTGCCAGGGAACGCAATGGATATGGCATCGTGTCTGGCAACTTACCCAATCAGCTCACGGGACTTCTACCTCAGCAGAAGATCATCAAAATCAGTTTTGAATCTCCTACCCCTGAGGGGTATCGCTATATTGGCCGAAATCATCACTTTGTTGAACAGCTCTGCCATTTAGTGATGGCCAATACGATGGATCGTGAGGGCAGGCGTGCCGCACGCGCCGCAGTCATTCGCACCAATCAAGTCGATATCAAGACTTCAATACTGCTTTTTAGATGTCGAAATGTCATTGAAAAGCAAAGAGGGGAACATCAGATTGTTGCCGAAGAGATGCTTTTGTGGGGATGGAGAGGTACTCCCGATCAGCCGGAGCACCTTGATCATGAGCATGTGCATACATTGTTAGGCAAAGTTCAAGCCAGTAGCAATCTCTCAAAGGAAGCCCGTGCAGGGTTTCTTAAGAATGACCTGAAACTCCTTGATCGGTTTGATGATGTCTTCACTCAGATCGCAGAAAACCAATCCAAGCAACTCGTAAATGCTCATGAACGCTTCAGTGCATTGATTGGGCCTCGTCGTTATCAGGTTGTCTACCCAGTGTTGCCGATGGATTTAATGGGGATCTACATTCTTTTGCCAGAGAGTTAAGATGAATTATCCTGGTATCCGTATTGAAGGATCCATTCTATCTCCAGATATTTTTGGACAGATTGAGGAGCTGCAAGGCCAACGACCGGTTGATTTTGGACTTGATTCTAAGGATAAGGTCAAGGATGAAATCGCGCGCACATGGGCGGATGCATTTGACTATTGGCGTATCTTCCAGCGCAAGTTGGAAACCGCAAGAGACAATGCTACAACCGAGACCCGTAATCAGTGGATCATCCCATTGTTAGGGCTCTTGCATTATGACATTCAGTATCAACAAAAAGGTGCTATCATTGATGGACGCACTTATGCCTTCCACCATATTGCAACTAACCGAGCAAATACTCCAGTGCATATCATAGGAGCTAAAGATTCCTCTGGGCTTGACAAGAAACCTGAAAATGCCCGTCGTCGGATGTCGGCTCATGCACTGATTCAGGAATTTCTCAACCTGCATGAGCAACTCTACGGCATTGTGACTAATGGATCTGTGTTACGGCTTCTGAGAGATAGTTCAAGGCTCGTCAAGCTGAGTTATCTTGAATTTGATCTGGACCGCATTTTTAGAGATAAACTCTTTGCGGATTTCGCAATTCTATACCGCATAGTTCATGCTACTCGTCTACCTCTTTCCAATGACACGGCTGCCGAGAGTTTGATTGAGCAGTACCATCAGGATTCTCTTGAGCAGGGTGCTAGGATTCGGGAAGGACTCAGCAGTGCAGTCAAAGATGCTGTGCTCAATTTTGGTAATGGTTTTTTGAGACATCCAAGTAATCATGATTTGCGAAATGCGATAAAGGAAGGGAAACTCTTGGCTGGTGACTATTATCAAGAGATCTTGCGGCTCATTTATCGTCTACTCTTTTTGATGGTGATAGAGGAGAGGGCTCTCGTCTATGGTGAAAATGCCAAAAAGGAGCATCGGGATATTTATTACGGCTATTACAGTGTATCTCGTTTGCGACATCTTTCGGAGAATCGTGCACTTCATGTAGATCGCCACTATAATCTCTGGTTTGCATTGTTGGCATGTTTTCGTTTATTTGAGGCCGATGGACCGGGGCATCATATTGGCATCACTCCTTTGGCGGGCCATTTGTTTTCCACCGAAGCCTTGCGTGATCTAAACGGTTGCAAACTGGGTAATGAGGTCTTTCAAAAGTGTCTACACTCTTTGAGTGTTTACCGACATCCAGAGAGTCGCCAGCTCATCCGTGTCAATTATGCGGCATTGAATGTGGAGGAATTTGGGTCGGTCTATGAGGGGCTCCTTGAGTTTGAATCCGAATTCGTAGTGGATGGAAATCAGGTGAGATTTCAATTCCGAAAGGGAAAGGAACGCTCTGCAACGGGCTCTCACTATACGCCCGATGATTTGGTACAGCCTTTGATTAAACATTCACTGGACCATCTGATTGATGCATGTCTGAAAAAATCTGATCCAGCAAGTGCATTGTTGAATTTAAGGGTTGCTGATATTGCTTGTGGCTCTGGTCATATTCTTCTTGCCGCGGCCCGGCGGATTGCTACTCAGTTGGCCATCGTTCAATCAGGCGAGGAGCAATCATCTCCTGAGGCCTATCGTGATGCCCTTCGTGAAGTGATCAGTGAATGCATTTATGGTGTAGATCTGAATCCATTAGCAGTGGAATTATGTAAGGTTGCACTCTGGCTTGAAGCACATATTCCTGGAAAGCCTCTGAATTTTTTGGACCACCATATCAAGTGGGGTAATGCTATTGTTGGCTTTGCCCATTTTAATGATTTCAAACAAGGTGTACCGGTTGAGGCATTCAAAGCTTTACAAAGTGATGACAAAGAATTAGCTACGGTATATCGCAAGCGTAATAAAAAGGAATTGAATCAGCAAGGGCAGTTGTCCATTCAGTATATCAATAATGCATCTCAGCGGCTAAAATCAGCACATGAAGAATCTGTAGCCGTTTCGGATCTTCCAGATGATACTCCTGCCGAGTTACAGATCAAACAAGAGCAGTTTGATGATTTTGATCAGGGAGGGGATTTGAGGTATTTGCGGACGATTGCAGATATTCCGATTGCACAATTTTATACACCAAAGACACCCAGTGAAAAGCATAAACTCATTACAGATGGTGAGTTTCGTGCGTATTACAACGGACAATCAAAGCCTACGGAAGATCAAATTAATAATGCTCTCCAGATCAGTCGACAAAAGCGTTTCTTTCACTGGTTTTTGGAATTTCCAGAGATTATGAAGCGGGGCGGGTTTGACTGTATTCTTGGTAATCCTCCTTATTTGGGAGGGCAGTTACTTCGCGGAAGCTACGGAAATGCCTTTTGTGAATGTATCAAATGGAACTATGCTCCTGTAGGTTTGAGTGACTTAGTGGTCTACTTCCTCCGACGAATGTACGATTTACTAAAAGAAGGTGGTTTTTTAGCTATCATCACAACTAATTCAATTATTGATGGGAGAATTCGTAAAGATAGTTTAGATCAGATAGTCAATGCGGGTGGAGATATTAATATGGCCATCCCTGGAGTAAAATGGACAGGAGTTGCCAACCTAGTTGTATCCTCTTTATCAATTTACAAGGGAAAGTGGAATGGTTCTAAGATGCTTGACAAACAGCCAGCAGAGATGATCAATACATTTTTTGAACAAGATGAAGATCTTGGTGAACCAAATATTCTATTTGAGAATAGCAACTCAATGTTCATAGGTTCTACAATAATTGGTAACGGATTTGTTCTTACTCAATCTGAGATGGATCTACTGATTGCCTCTGATTCAAGGAATGCAGAGGTCATAATGCCTCTAGTCAATTGTGAGAATTTGAATCAGAATCCTCTTCAAACTCCCACCCGCTTCATTATAAACTTCCATGATTGGACACTGGAACATGCCTCGGATTATTTGGAACCACTTGAACGAATCAAAACTCTAGTTAAACCAGAAAGGGATGTGAATCCTATTCGTAGCCGCAGAGAAAATTGGTGGCAGTTTGGTGCAATAGCATCTGGGCTATACAGTAAGATTAAAGATATTGAGCAATGTTTTGCAGCAGCTCGGACTACGAAATATCTATGCTTCTCAGGTATCTCAACTGACTCTGTATTTACAGATGCAGTTATTTTCACGATTGATAGATGGGATCATTTATCAGTACTTCAATCTAATATCCACGAAGTTTGGGCTCGTAGATTCAGCAGTTCATTCGGCCAAGGACTCCGCTATTCCCCCTCTAAATGCTTTCAAACATTCACTTTCCCCCAAGGACTCTGGAAAACGTCAAATGCAGATCTCAAACAGATTGGAGAGCGTTATCACGCTCATCGTAAAGAGTTGATGCTGTCACTTTGGCTTGGTTTGACGGACTTGTATAATTTATTTCACGACCGCGATCTATCCCCCGAAATAACAGCATTGAGTTCCAAAAAAGACAAGGAAACTGCCACTGCGGGTTATGAGGGAATACTTGAACTCCGCCGTCTTCATGTCAGCCTTGACATCGCTGTTCGTGATGCCTATGGATGGCATGATCTTGACCTTGAACATGATTTTCACGAGGTGGAAACGCTCCCCGAGAATGACCGTATCCGATATACCATCAGCCCAAAAGCCCGCCGAAAAGTATTGAAGCGATTACTTGCAGAGAATCATGCCCGAACCAAAGTTGAGGCACAAAATGACGGACCAAAGAGCAGTAAAAGAACACTCAACACTGAATCAACAGACAATGAGCCAGAGCTCTATGATTAGATCACTGTTAGGGAATCAGTGGAATATTTGAAGTGATAGCATAAAGACTCACTTCGCTAGGATGTCGTTTTTATATTGCATATCAGTTTTCATGTTCTGGGGAGTGGATCGCGTAATTCTATATTCTTTCAATCAATGAGTTGTTCAATAAATATTGATGACCTTATTTTCAATGATTCAATATGGAAATAATATCATAATTCAACTAATGGGAGCGCTCAAGGATGTATAGAATTCTTTGATTTCCCATAATTTAAGGAGGAAGATTTGAATTAATAAAAACCATAAATGACACTAATTCATGATTCGTTTGGGGTGAAATCAGAGGATTATCTTTACCACTCAGAAGAAGTCAATCAATAAGATTCAACCCGAGGGTAATCATCATATTGTTGGATAACTATAGAAGCTTGATTAACGTACATTTAGTCACTCATTTGATAACCAATAAACATGATAAAGTCCGCCCACACCTAAACATATAGATGAGTAAAATGATCTGATCTAACAAGTTTATACCTTTTCTTAACAGGCAAGCTACTTAGAACATATCTAACAATACAATTCATCTATGTAATAATTCAACCAATCATACTCACTCAACAATGAACCACTGGCAAATTACATATCTTATATTTAAAAGAGTGACTGAGCCCTTAATGAACTTGAAGATTTCGCAATCAATGCTTTTGAACAATAATTCCCCAACGCCAAGTTCGAGCTTATCAAAGTTCGCGAACCTCTTGTTTTTGAAGAGAATAATTATATAGATATTGCATATGTATTTATTGCAAATGCAGACTTAAATGTTAAGAAGAGCGTAGAATTCATAGGAGTCATGAGATCTAAACTCTCTGAAAATAAAGAAGATCGTTTTCCAGATGTTTCTTACATTGATTATGACGATTACATGGAGAACACTCCCAAAGAACTACTGGCTTAACTTCTTACGGTTCCAATCAATCCACAACTATTGAGTTTTTACTGGTCTATTTGATATCCGACACTATTGATGTGCTGTCCATTTTTTAAATTCACTGGCATTAATAGAGAAAATCATTGATCAATCCCTGGAGTATTGCAGAACACTTGGAACGGTCAGGCATGCCTCTAAGGCATTGAGATCATGATGAAATTGTAAGTGTGAGATTTCATTTTCTTCATGGAACACATTATCCATGTGGTGTATAAAACTGTGTTAACCATTCACATGCACAACTAACACGATGGACGCTTGGACGAAAAAACGTCATCAATTCAAGAGAGTCACTCAACCACTGACTGAACTTGAGCTCTTTTTAAAGAATGCTTTTGATGACCATTTCCCAACTGCTAAGGTTGAGCTGATTAGGATCCGAGAACCGCTTTGGTTTGAAGAGATTAATCACCTTGACATCGCTTTCGTGTATAGCTTTAAACAAGACCTCAAGCATAATCGGAGAAGAGAATTTTTTTTGCTAGTGCAATCTAAACTTTTAGAAATGAATGAAGAGCGCTTTCCCGCGATTTCATATATTGAATACGATGATTATATGGAGAATACTCCCAAAGAACTACTGGCTTGACTTCATTTCAGTTTAATCTATCCATCAAGTTTAGAATTTTCATTGTCTATCTATTGATCAATACCACCGATGTGCTTACATGATATACATTGGTTCAATAAGAGAAAATCATCCAGACAATGGAGCTTGCAAAACTAAGGGTACACTCATGAATGCATCTCAGGCATTGAGATCATGATGAAATTGTAAGTGTGAATCTTCAATTTCTTGATGGAACATGTTTTCCTATGTGATGTAAAGTACTATGTTAACCATTCACATACTCAACTAACACAATGGACGCTTGGACGAAAAAACGTCATCAATTCAAGAGAGTCACTCAACCACTGACTGAACTTGAGCTCTTCTTAAAGAATGCTTTTGATGACCATTTCCCAACTGCTAAGGTAGAGCTCATTAGAATCCGAGAACCACTTGCGTTTGAGGAGAATGATCACCTTGATATCGCTTTCGTATACAGCTTTAAAAAAGACCTTAATTATAATAGGAGACATAAATTTTTTTGGCTTGTAGAATCTAAACTTTTAGAAATGAATGAAGAGCGCTTTCCCTCAATTTCATATATTGAATACGATGATTATATGGAGAATACTCCCAAAGAGCTTCTAGCCTGAAATTTGCGATCTAACTCACGTATCCTAAGCTTGCACTCTCAACTGAGTGGTACTAGCTACCATTAATCATTAGGAATGAGACATATAGTTCATAAATTGAATCAAATCTGATTGATTCAATGGAGCTTCATTCACCATTTAAAAATTTCATAACAGCGATTAGCCGCAATGAATTCAGTGCATCTAATTGAAATTGCAGTCAATCTTGCCCTAGGGGAAGGAAGCAAGCCTCGGCAGTCGGAATTACGCCGAGCTGTAAGTTCGGCTTATTATGCGATGTTTCATTGTATTTGTCAGACTTATGCAGATGTTCTTAGCGGAGCGTCACCGAAAAATCGAAACAATAAAGCATGGTTACAAGCCTATCGCTCTATCTCTCATCATCAAATCTTGTCGTGTTGTAAACGAAAAGATATTCAGCAAGATTTCCCCCCTGAAATACAAAAGTTTTGTGTTGAGTTTGATCGGTTACAATTAATGAGATATAATGCAGATTACAATCCAGACGAGACTTTCTACAGATCTTTAGTGCTGAAGAATATAGAAGATGCAAGGAAGGCAATCATAGCCTTTACCAAGACTAAAATCAGTGATCGCAAGGCGTTCGTCACATTCGCGAGTACCATTCGACGAAAATCATAATCTGCGATCATGTTTTTAGATGAACCAAAATCCTCGCGAAAACTATATATTTTCACTCACCAACATTACAAGTTGATCACTAATCAATCTTGCGTTGATCTCTCAAAGTACCACTTAACTACTTCCTTATACAGCTTGACGGACTCAGTGACCTCTATTTGATCTATATGCTCATTGGGAGTGTGGGATAACTCGCTTGAGCCAGGTCCAATCTTTACAGCTGGGATTCCTTGTAGATAGATCCAATCGCTAGCGGTAGGGGAACCGTTAAGTTGATTCACTGGGCTCGCGTTTAAGCATGCCTTAACAATATTCTCTTCAATTTCTGTGGATACAGGGACTACTCTGTCACTGTGGATAGAAACTTTGGATTGGACTACATCACTAATCGCATCAACGATCTCAGTATGAGTATAGGCAGGAGTGCTCCTTATATCTAAGTACATGGTGCAACAATCCGGAATTACATTTCGAGCAGTCCCGCCATGAATCGTTGTGACATTCATGCTCACTTCGCCCAAGATGGGATGAGTTCGCTCAAACTTGAATTTGGACAAACGCTGGATGTCATCAGCAGCTACCAATATAGCATTTTCACCGAGACTATCACGTGCAGCATGAGCCGTCTTTCCCATGGAATCCAATCTTAGAATCAATAGTCCCTTTTGTGCAACAATTGGTGCTAAGTTAGTCGGTTCACCGACCAACGCGGCATCAGGGCGGGCGAGGCTTTGGTTTAATAACTTCTGAAGTCCATTATTCTCATAATCAGTTTCCTCACATTCAGTCAGTGCGACAATGAGCTGCCCTTGTTTTGGAGACCATCCTTCCGCAGCCAGTTCAAGAAGCGCAGAAGTCATCGCAGCCCCAGATGCTTTAGCATCCACCGATCCCCGCCCATAAATCATTCCACCTACATGGGTTGCTGTAAATGGAGGGTATGGATGACTTGAAGAAGGAGGCACAACATCTAAATGAGATGCCATGAGCAAACGATGATCACCGTCCCCAATCCAGAAGTAAAGGCTATTTTCAATCCGAGTACTCTGAACTCCAGGTTGATCAACATAAGATTGCATGAAGGTGCAAATTTCATCTTCTTCCCCGCTCAATGATGGAAACTCAATCATTGCATTCAATAAATCAATCACACTCATTTTCTTCATAGTCCTTGCGCGATAATTTCAGTTGCACTGATTTTTGATAACACATCATTGACTCCAGTAATCCATACCTTAGAGACCCCATGATTTAATGCATTACGGGCCATGTGAATTTTGACCGACATCCCATTGCTGATCCATCCCTTATCAATTCCCTGAGCTTCATCATCTGGTGAACATGAATTAAGCCGAGACTCTGGATCAGACAGATCTCTCATTACCCCGCCAGTATCCGTCACGAAAATTAGCTCAGACGCATTCATCTCTTGAGCAATAGAACAGGCAACAGTATCGGCATTGATATTAAAACGTTGTCCTGTAAGATCAAACCCTAAGGGTGCAATGATACAAATAAACCCTCTGTCTGTGAGTTGATCAATGACAGTAGTATTGATATGAACGATTTCGCCAACCCAACCAAAATCAACAGATTCACCGTCAATCATCCAAGGTTTTCTACGTTCAACTTTAATCATTCGTCCATCAACCCCACTTAAACCAACGGCATGAAGGCCACTTACATTCGCCTCTGCCACTAATGCAGTATTGACAGCTCCTCGCATGACCCACTCGGCAATATTTAAATCAAGATCAGTCGTAACACGACGACCGTTAATGATCCTCGGTGAATGTCCAAGTTGCTGAGCCAATTTCGTTGATTGATTCCCGCCTCCATGAACAATAACGACTGGTGCTTCTATGGCTTCTACTTGACTCCATAACGTTGACAGATTGTCAAGGACGGTGCCACCAATTTTTATGACTACTGGTGCACTCATATCAAATTCCAAGCACGTTCAAGGATTGCAATTTGGGCATAGAGTCTGAATTCGGCCTGAAGCAGGTGAATGGCTTGAGGAGAATCCAATACGGCATCTTCAACGACCACTCCACGTCGAACAGGAAGACAATGCATAAATGCGGCAGATCCTAAATGATGATCCCGAATTTGCCAGTGTTTATGTTGATCACGTAGAGCTTTTTCTGCGTCTGGATTCTCATAGCTCAGCTTACTTCCCCAGGCTTTTGCATAGATGATATCAGCGCCCTCGCAGGCGACATCTTGATGATCAGTTTCCGTAATTGATAAACCATATTTTGACGAGTAAGTCTGAGCAAGATTCATAATCTCAGATTCAAGCTCAAAACCCGAAGGGCGCGCAATCGTAATGTCCATTCCCAATCGAGAAGCCATTAAGAGGGCGGAATTAGGAACCGCTTGAGCGAGAGCATTTGGATGCCATGCCCAAGATAATACAAACCTGCGGCCTGTTGCTTCGCCATTGAAGTGGTGACGGATTGTTGCAGCGTCAGCAAGAGCTTGGCATGGATGATATAAAGCAGATTCTAAGTTAATGACTGGTACGGTTGCTGCCTCAATAATCTTCTTAAATCGTGTTTCGTTCTGATCTAAGGCATAATCTGTCCCTGTTGCAAACAGGCGGACACCAAGAGCGTCATAATATCGCGATAAGACTCCAATACCCTCACGGATGTGCTCAACAGATTCTCCATCCATTATGCGGCCATCTTCCCATTCCATTCCCCAAACACCAGATCCAGGAATAATAACTGAAGTATGTGCACCTAATCGTGAAGCTGCAACTTCCATAGATGTACGTGTTCTGAGAGAGGAATTAAAAAATAATAATCCAAGGTTTCGTTGTATAGATGATGGAGCTATTCTTGATGGATTATGATAATGATATTGAGTACGCTCAAGTTGCTGTTCCCAAATAGCATCATCTTCAAGATGCCAATCAAATAAATGGTTTAACTTCATAATCACGTACCTACTTCTTTCATTGCAAGCTCAAATACTTCACCAAATTCTGTGATATGCTCAGATTGAGTGATGAGTGGTGGCATCAAACGCATAACATTAGGATGGCCGCTTCCGCCAGCAAGAACTCCATGTGACCGAAGTAAAGGGAGTAGTTTACTGACAGAAAATTTTGTTTTTATTCCGATGAGACACCCTCGCCCTCGAACCTCCTCAACATATGGAGAAACAATGGATTTGATCGCATCAAAGATAACAGAAGCTTGGTCCATTAGGTGCTCTTCTTGAATTGATTCCAGTGTTGCAAGAACTGCACTCATTGCAAGCATGCCACCTCCAAAAGTAGTACCCTGATCCCCATAATTGATTTCAGATGCGAGATGATCATTCATCAGTACAGCACCAACGGGCAAGCCAGATCCGAGACTTTTAGCAAGGGTGATGATATCTGGAGACAGTCCCATCTGCTCGGAAATGCTGAATGTTCCAGTACGACCTACACCTGTTTGGATTTCGTCAAAAATGAGTAATATATTGTTAGCATCACATAACTCGCGAAGACCTTGATAGTAAGCGTTGGGTGCACTGATGATGCCACCGATGCTTTGAATGGGTTCTAACAGAATTGCAGCAATATCTTCTATTCGTTCAATGAGCCATTCTATGGAATCTAAATATCCATATTTTACAAAATGATGCCTATCTGGCAAAATATTTTCATATGGATCCCTATATGATTGATTCCAAGTAGCTGCCAGACTTCCCAATGTTCTTCCATGGAATCCATCAACAGTTGAAATTACACCAGATTTTCCTGTGGATTTCCGAGCAATTTTAAGAGCGGTTTCAATGGCTTCAGTGCCAGAGTTACAGAAAAAGATATGTTTTAATGGAGACATTTCTGAAAGCTGCTTTGCAGCTTTAGCCCGAACGTCACTATACACTACATTTGAATAGAATAAAAGCTTCTTGCTCTGTTCTTGAATGGCATTGACCACACGGGGAGGACAATGACCGAGTCCAGTGACACAGTGTCCACCGTAAAAATCTAAATATCGATTGCCATCTGCATCCCATACATAACATCCTTCACCTCGAACCAGTGCGATGGGAATTTTTTTGTATGTCGGAATGAGAAATAAATCCTCGTCACGAATAATTGTCTGAGTATTCATCACGTTGCGCTTGGTAGAAGTCCTGTTTCAACGGGTAAGTCCATGATTATATTCATATTCTGGATTGCCTGAGAGGCCGCGCCTCTAAGCATATTATCTATTGCAAAACCGATGACGATATGCCCATCTCGCACAATCCATCCTATATCACAATAGGGGGATCCAACTGCGTACTTTAATTCTGGGAGCATATCAGGCCAAAGGCGAATGAGTTGATGATGATCATAAATCGACTTGAACCAATCAGCGATCTGAGATGGATTTTCCAAAGCGCTAATGTGCAGAGTTCCCCATATTCCCCGAGTCCAAGGGCCTGACACAGGTACCATAGAGAGCGTAATTCCCTCATGGATAAATTGAGAGATTTCAGGTAAATGCTGATGTTTAAAAACTTTATAGGCTCGGACATTCCCATCTCGCTCAGGGTAATGGGTGGTTGGTTTTGGGCGAATGCCAGAGCCTGATGCACCAGTGATCGCTGTAATTGCTACATGTGCTTGATCACAATTTAGGTGTAGTGGCCAAGATGCCAGTAGCATGCCCGTAGCAAAGCAACCAGGGTTCGCAATATATTTACCGGAGTAGGGGGCAAAGAGTTCAGGTTGACCGTATGAAAAGTCAGTCACCAATTCTGGAGCAGGATGGTTGACCTTGAAGAGAGACTCAAATGTAGAAATATCTTTGAATCTAAAGTCAGAGCTCATATCAATGATTGAACCTGAATACCCACCGTTTAAGATTGCTTTAACAGCCGCAGCTCCTTTACCGTGTTCGGCAGCCACAAAAATCAAGTCTATATCAGAAGCATCAAATTCAGAGACATTGGTAAAGCAAAGATCTAATTGTCCCCGCAGAGCAGGATGAGCTTTGTATACTGGACTATGAGCGTAGGTGCGACTGGTAACAGCAGTGAGTAAAGCATGAGGATGTCGAAGAATCAATTGAATTAATTCGCGTCCTACATAACCACTCCCATGGAGTATTGCAACGCGAATCATGGTTTACTCTGTGCTTTATGGGCCAGATATGCCTGCAACCCACTAAGTTTACAAAAACTTCGAGCGTCTGCCCCGTCCCAGAGTGCGGTTTCTTCTCCATACGTTGCAACACCCGTATCAAACATAGAGTAGGGACTTTCGCATCCCAGCACCTGAATATTTCCCTTATAGAGTTGAATGCGAACGGATCCTGTGACAAATTGTTGGGAAGATATCATGAGCGATTCAATATCTCTCATCACTGGATCAAAGAATTGACCTTCATGAAGAAGCATGCCATAAAAATCGCTGAGTTGATCTTTATGATAGCGTTGCCACTTGGTGAGGACAAGCTTTTCTAATTCTCTATGAGATGTGATCAAAATCATTGGGGCAGGGGCTTCAAATCCAATTCGGCCTTTAAGTCCGAGAATCGTATCACCAATATGGAGATTGCGCCCAATTCCATGGGCACCACCAATTGAGGCGAGTTGAGTAATCAATTCAACGGGGGGTAGGGCTTGATTATTCAATGCAACAGGAAGTCCTTCATCGTACTGAATCAATAGTTGGGCTCCTTTTTCTGGGGCTTCGCTAGGCGGTACGCTATTTGGATAGGCATCATCTGGGAGGGGTTGGATTGTCCCTAAAGTTTCTTCCCCACCGATGGTTGTTCCCCACAAGCCTTCATTGATTGAATAGCTAGTCGTTTTTTGAGAGACTTCAAACCCTCGATCTAAAAGAAACTGGGTTGTGTACTGTCTTGTTAATCCATGATCACGAATAGGGGTAATTAGTTGTAGATCATCAGCCATGAGTTGAACCACTGAGTCAAAACGAACCTGATCATTCCCAGCACCAGTTGAACCATGGGCTATAGCATCCGCGTCAATTTTTTTGGCAATCTTAACAACCTCCTGTGCCTGAATCACACGTTCAGCGCCAACACATAGAGGATAGACACCTCCACGTAGGACATTACCCATGATCAGATATTTCAGATAGTCCTGATATAAAGATTTACGTGCATCAATTTGATAATGCTTTATAGCACCTAACTGATGGGAACGAGAACTCAATAATGCCTCATCGGGGGAAGCTCCAGTATCAACCGTAGCCGTAACGATTGGTTGAGCATACTTTTCTCGTAAATATGGAATACAAAACGAGGTATCAAGACCACCACTAAATGCTAAAACAATTCCCATTTTCATGATAAAATAAACAAGGTTTTTACCCTTTCAAATTATTTTGGATCAAATCAATTTACTGAATAGTGAAAATTCTCTGACTCAATTGAATACCAATTTTCATTCTCATCGGATCATGATGAAATGGCAACCCTATTCCAGTTCCTGTTTAAGTTGAACCATAGAGGTAGAAATTCTTGAATATCAGTAACAATGATCAAATGGGGTAATATGATTTATGACTGACAACTCACTTTAAAACTGAGTGCCTATAAATGATAGAATCTATCCGTCCATTACCAAGTAAAATTATAGAGTTTTATGAGTGTGATTTGCCTCAATATCAATGATTGAACTTAAGGTATTACCCAATCGGAGTAAGCATTCTCCGTCGCAGGTGCTCACTGATTTACAGATACATAAATCACTAGGGCAGGGCGATGTTCTTGTTGATGGATTTGGAAGAAATCACACCTATCTGAGGATTTCTCTGATTGAGCAATGCAACTTACGTTGCAAATACTGTATGCCAGACGATGGGATTGAATGGACACCCGATGAAAACCTATTAACCGACCAAGAGATCATTCGTCTTGCACGTCTTTTTGTTAATCAAGGGGTTACAAAAATTCGTTTGACCGGCGGGGAACCATTACTTCGCCCAGGGATTGCTACGATTGCAGAAGAGCTCGGGGCGATGTCTAAGCTTAAAACATTAGCCATTACAACGAACGCTCTTCTGCTCAAGCGCAACCTGCACAAACTACACTCCGCTGGATTGAATTTAATCAATATCAGTCTTGATTCTCTTCAAAGAAAGCGGTTCATTGAGATCACCAGACGTGATGCACTTGATTGTGTTCTTGAAGCGATAGATTCTGTGTTGGACTACGGATTTAACCCTCTGAAAATTAATTGTGTGGTGATGCGTGGGATAAATGATGATGAAATACCCGACTTTGTTAAATTAACAATTGATCGAAAAATTGAGGTGCGATTCATAGAGTTTATGCCGTTTGATGGCAATCAATGGAATGAAAGCCAACTTGTGCCTTACCATGAAATCCTTGACCGCATTCGTCAGACCTACACTCTGGATAAACTCTCATACGGAATGAGCGAAACAGCAAAATTATATAAAGTTCGTGGTGCATCGGGCCATATTGGATTGATTACATCCATGACTGATCATTTTTGCTCTGATTGTAATCGACTCCGCATTACCGCTGATGGACATCTGAAAGTATGTCTCTTTGGTCGCAACGAAGTCAATTTGCGCAATGCACTTCGTGATGGAGCGAAGGACGAAGATCTTCTCTCACTTATCAATGATGCCGTTGGGGCAAAGCATGCAAAACATGCAGGAATGCATTTGATTGCAAATTCTAAGAATCGCCCCATGATCGCCATTGGTGGATAATGAGATGTTGAGTTTAATTCTGTTATTAATGATTGCTCAGCCCCAACCCACACAGCTGACGGTGATGTCTTTTAATGTTCGATATGATAATCCTGATGATGGCGAAAATGCTTGGATTCATCGAATGACATGGGTTGCAGATGAGATGGAGAAAGCAGATATTATTGGTGTCCAAGAAGGATTAAACCATCAAGTTGAACAACTTGCAACAGAGCTCGCAGAGTATGACTGGGTGGGAGTTGGCAGAGAAGATGGGAAGCAACTTGGTGAATTCTCACCGATTTTCTTCAAGAGTTCAATGTTTGAACTCTTGAGATCCAAAACTTTTTGGCTCTCAGAAGAAAGGGATCAACCTGGGAGCATTGGATGGGACGCAGCACTCCCCAGAATTGCAACAACTGCTCATCTCAAAGATAAGCGAAGTGGAAGAGAGTTTTTAATCATCAATACTCACTTTGATCACCGTGGTAAAGTTGCACGATTACGGAGTACTGAACTGCTATTACAATTTGTCAAGAACCGCATAAAAATCCCTGTACTGCTACTTGGAGACCTGAATTTAACTCCAGATTCAGATGCCTATGCTACCTTGACTAAAGATGAGATATTTCATGATACTCGTACTGCAGTGATCAGCCCCCCATTGGGTCCAATTGGCACATTTAGCGGCTTTCGTAAACAGGATAATCTAAACGAAGCCCCACGCATTGATTATATATTTGCTTCCCATCATTTTATCATTCTTAGCTATCAAGCGGTGATGTCTGAAAAGAATGGGAGATATGTTTCGGATCATCTTCCGATAAAAGTTGATTTGAAAATCTCCAACTAGCATGGCTTGCTACTCAAATAGCGATCTAACAGGGTAGAAAGCTTCCGATGATTAAAATCTAATGAGTTCTAATCCATTATTTACCCGTTAAATAAAATAGTGGGTAGGACTTTGACACCTGTAATCATCGGCTTTTCGTGTTCAATAACCTTGTCGATCTTGTCTCAAAGATTATTGGGTTTGCCCTAAATGAAAATCAATAAAGTCAGAATGTGTCGTTGATCATGGTGATCAGCTACAATACGTTTTTCTGACCTGCAACCCACAGTTAACGCTGCGAATGAGTGATTGGCATCATATTAGCCAGTGCTCTGCATGGCGGCAGCTATACCATTGACACTTAAGAGTAAGGCGTGTGCTAATCGCTCTTTATCCAATTCAGTCTGATTCCTACTACGCCCGATTAATTCAACTTGAAGAAGATTCAGAACATCAGAATAAGGGTTTCTAAGTTTGACTGATTTTTTGAATACAGGCACATTCCCATAGAGGCTCTCTTGCCCCGTAATTTTGATGATGGCTGCTTCGGCCTTTTGAAAATCATCCACAATTTGTTCATTGATTCGTTTGGCTGACACGGGATCAGAGGCCAAAGAAAGATATTCAGAAGCAATATCAAGTCTCGTTCTTGCCATCTCGCGCTGAGCACTATTTAAAACCGCTTGAAAGAAGGGCCACTCTCGATACATTCGTTGTAAATCTGATGCATGCTTTTGTAAAACTTCATCAAACCCTTCACCAGCTCCATACCATCCAGGAACAATATAACGTGTCTGGGTCCATGCGAAAACCCAAGGGATTGCACGTAGATCTTCAAAGTCTACTTGATGCAATGAACCGCGAGAGACCGGGCGTGAAGCAATCGGCAAACGACTGATCTGTTCAATGGGAGTTGAAGAGGCATACCATGGCCAAAAATCCGGGTGATGAATCAGTGAGCGGTAGGCGTTCATCGATACCTCTGCAATACGCTCCATAATCACTGCATCTTCCTTTTCGTCAGCAACACGAAGTGGGGCAATCATCATTGCTCGTACAATCTGTTCCAAATGCCGATGGGCAATGGCAGGAAGCGCATACCTAAATGAAATCACCTCTCCCTGTTCAGTAAATCGAATCCGCCCATTGTGGATGACACGGGGCATCGCGATGATCGCTTGACCTGCTCGTCCACCTCCACGACCAACGGTTCCACCACGACCATGGAAAAGTCTTAGATCAACCCCAGCATCCTTACATATATTGCCAATCCTAGCCTTTGCTTTATGGAGCGCCCAGTTCGCCATCCAGTATCCACCATCCTTATTGCTGTCAGAATATCCCAACATGATCTCTTGCATGTTCTTACGATGGTCAAGATGTAGTTTATAGGCAGGGTCTTCAAACATTCCTGTGAGTAGATCTTCAGCCAGATTTAAATCCTCAATCGTCTCAAACAGTGGGACGACATCAATTGGGGAGGACACTTTCCCATTTTCGATCTTCCAGAGCCCAGATTCTTTGGACAACAATAAGACTTCCAAGACATGACTAACTGCATGTGTCATGCTTATGATATAGCTCCCAAATGCACTTGGAGAACGATCAATGATCTGTTTGATGACAGCAAATGCACTTAGTACTTCCTCAACATCCTTTGACAACTCTGCTCCATGAGGGAGCAGTGGACGCGGATTATTCAACTCATTGATTAGTAAATTCCGTTTATCACTCTCTTTCATGGCGAGGTAGTCCTCACACACGCCAGAAGCTCTGAATAACGCATTAACAGCATTACCATGATGTCGACTGTGCTGCCGAACATCAAGTGCGACCATATGGAATCCAAAGGCTTGCGCCTGTAAGATTAGGTTTCCTAAACGGCCATGATAGATTAGATTTCCATAACCCATTTCTGTTAGAGCCGCCGCAAGTACCTTTAGATCAGCAACAAAACTCTCGGAATCATAAATCTCAAAATCACCATCTCGTGCTAACTCAATGCGTTGCATCATATAGGTGATTTTTCGACGGAAAGGCTCTTGTACGAATTGTCTAGCATCGTGAGTATCAAGACTTAATGAAGCCTCGTCAGATTGAATAGATTCATATAAAACCTGTGGTATTTCAATAAGTAATTCAGAGATACTCAAGTCGCGACGCAATAGTCTGAGATCTTCCAAGTATCGGGCGAGGGCGGTTCTACGATGCATGGAAAAAGTTTTCATTGTGACTTCTGCCGTCACATTTGGATTCCCATCTCGATCTCCTCCAATCCATGAACGGAATTTTAAAAAGACTGGAACCTCAATCTGGACTTGATAGTGACGTTCAATGGCATTGACAACATCTCGATGAATGCGAGGGACGGTTTCCCAAATTGCATTACGAAGGTAGTGGAGGCCATTTTCCACTTCATCAATCACGGTCGGTTTACTGGCTCGGACTTTATCAGAGGCAACTAATAATCCGACATGATTCTGTAACTGGTGCAGAAGTTCATTACGTTCTTGAGGTGTCGGTTTGCTATTGCGCAGTTGATCAATCAGCGAAGCCAGGTGCTGTTGTTTATATAAAATGGTTCGACGACGGGCTTCGGTAGGATGCGCTGTAATGGTTGGTTGAATATCTAAACGGGACACGATATCCATAACAGCATTTAATTCAAAGCCTTCACGTTTGAGCATGCCTACGGCTTCGTCAATTGACTCGACACGATCAACTTCGGGTAGCAGACTAGCTCTTTCACGATTGATTCGAATAATTTCCTGTTGTTCACTTTGATTGACAAGATAGAAAAATGTTGTGTAGGCACGAAGGAGCCATTCTATTTCATTAAGTTCCAATCCTTTTATTCGTTCTACAACTTGTTCACGAATACTCGGATCATGTTCTTGAATGGACTGTTTCGTCAATTGGCGCAATTCTTCTACTAATGAGAGCATTTCAGGGCTAGCCTGAGATTGAATGACACGGCCAAGTAAGCCACCAAGAAGGTTGATCTGTTCGCTCAAGGGGACTGAAATGCCAGTGCCTTGTGATTCAAAATGCAATTCTTGCCAAGAGTTCATAGGGGAATATTTTTAGTCAATGGTAACTTTGATATGGAAAGTTCATATAAGTTACGATAAATTTTTGCTTAGGATGCTTTGAACAAATAATTATTTCGTAAATTAAACTATATTCGCTGATTGTACGAAAGGTTCTTACAATCTATTCATCTTTAAATCTTAAACTTTTTTCTAATGACTAAAGCTAAACTCATTGATGCACTCTCTAACAAAACTGGTTTAACCAAAAAGGAATCTCAAGTTGTCCTTGAAGGATTTTGCGAAACAGTTGTGGAGGCCTTAACACAGGGAGAAAGTGTTGAAATTAGAGGATTTGGTTCATTCCGACCTCAGCTTCGCCCTGCCCGGACTGCACGGAACCCTTCGACTGGTGCCACTATCCAAGTTCCTGCCCGTCGTGTGCCAGTGTTCAAAGCATCTAAAGAGTTGAAAGATCGCGTTAAGGACAGCACTCCATAAGCGGTAAAAATCCTTCGCTTTAGAACGACTCATTGAGTCTGGTCTAAAATTATTGGATGGTCAGTGGATTTCTCCACACAGGATGTATACCCAGAAACATCCTGTTTCCGTCCAAGATTGTTTCTCTTTGTTGAGTAATCTCTTGATCTTGGGATTAGCTTATGTGGCTAATCTGTAGCGACGCTGATCCGTTGCTGGTCTTTAAAACGGTTGAATACGATTTAACGATGGTGTTCATCTTTCGGATTGAATGATAATATTAATCTTAGGATCTACGGCTACCGCTTCATGATTGAATCTTCCCATTGCGTGAATCCGACGGGGAGTGTCTCTTGCGGTGACATCGTCGCAGGATTTGAAAGATACAGCTATGATCTTTAGCAAACCCAACTCATTCAAACACCGTAATTTCTTCGCAGGTGATCAAGTATTCCAAATGAGTGGCCACCTGCAAACTTGCGTCATGTCCATTGATAAAACCTGTTTACCTACAATACAGAAAATCAATAATCAGTCATAAAATTGGATCATATCCTACAGGGTTTTCGTTTTGATACCAATAACCTGACAAGTCCCCCGACATGAATATTGATACGACATTCCTTCGCTTATGCATTGCATCTCTTGAGCATGCAGTTCAAGAGATGGAAAACAATGACTCAGAAGATGATCTCTTATATCAAATCTACCGAGCCGCATGTGTGAAGGAGTTTGAGATCATCCTTGAGCAATGCGGAAAGCTTCTTCGGAAGCGCTTAAGGCCATATTTTTCCAGTAATCAAGCTGTTGATCGACTCTATTTTAAGGATTTATTCCGTCATGCTAATCACCATGACTTAATCAATACCGACGCAACTGAGCGATGGATGGACTATCGTGATCAACGCAATTACACCGTACATGATTACGGTAAAGACTTCGCAGAAGCCACGTTAAAACTCATGCCAACTTTCATCATAGATGCTAAGGCACTAGCAGATATCATTGAAGCAGCTTCAAATGACTGAATCCTTAAATCTTTTACCAAGGCATTACAAAGAACTCGTTAGTCTGTTTCGTACCCACTTGCCAGATGTTGAGGTGTGGGCCTATGGTAGTCGGACGAATGGACAAAGCCACGATGGAAGTGACCTTGATCTTGTCATACGCGGTCCAAATCTTCAAAAAATTCCGACGAATCAGTTGGTTGAATTGAAGGATGCGCTTAGAGAGTCAAGAATACCATTCATCGTTGAGGTGGTTGATTGGGCTCGCATTCCCGAGAGATTTCACTCTCAAATTATACAGCATCATGTTACGCTCCTAAGACCTAATCTTTCTGAAACCAATTCACTGGAAACCGACAATGTGAATGATCTCTAATTGCATGACCGATCATTCAATCTTCATCTCTTATTTTGGTAAAACCCCCTCACGAAGTCTTTCAATTATTAGAGTATATCAGTAATATCTGAGCGTTTCTAGCTTCAATGCTATTCCTTATTCTCAAAATGGCATTGACCACATTTATTTTTCCGATTCAAGGATCTTTGATCAAAATCTGAAGTACTCCTTTTTGACTCTAATCAACATAGATTTTTTCATCTCCATCTTGATTCCAAGCAACGATAAACCCCAGAAAGCGACCTGTAACTGGGCATATATGTATCAATGCGAGTTTCATGAAAATTGGAGTGGTTGATTTGGCTAAATTTAATCATTCCACAGAAAAGGCAGTAGAACTAAAATTATTCGTCAATGAACTAAACGAATACAAATAAAATCATGACTAAATTTAGAGATTGGAGTGACAATTCGCAGTGTATCGTCATCTACCTTGGACTCAAGGGGTTGGTCCTTGGTTCGTTTTGTCTGTACGTCTTAACGACGATACATTGGCGTTAGTGGAACCTTCTAAACAGTAAAGATAATCATGACGTCAGAACGTTCTTCATCCCTCAAAACGGATGTGTGTCAACAAATCTTTATTGTCATATCAGTTGGGATCCTATTGGTAGCAACTCTGTTTATGACTACCATCGTCAGTAAGCGTATATCTCCTCCTGACTCAGTAGCCATTTCAACGTCATCTGCGCCTCCAGCTCAAATTCCTCTATCAGGTGCCATTGCAGAGCGTATTGCCGAAATAGATAATGCAATCGCGGGGGATACCAGCGATTTTGCATTATTATTGAAGAGAGAAAAAGTATTTATCTTAGCCGAGGGTAATCGATCGGATCTTGCCGCAGCACTTCAAACCGATATTGCTGAAGAAACGAATCTCCCCGAAGATTGGAAAACAGCTGGTGACTTGTATTATGGGGAGATGACCGATGAGCCGCAATCTCAGCTTCGTCATCAGATTGCGAATCAAGCAGTGAACGCGTATCAAAGAGTACTAGAGTTAACACCTGATAACCTAGATGTGCGGACAGATATGGCCACAGCATATCTGAATACAGACTCACCAATGTTAGGAGTTACCGAAATCAAAAAAGTACTTGAAGCCGATCCTCGTCATCTAAATGCTAATTTTAATTATGGACTGATGCTTGCCAGAATTAATCGTACCGAGGAAGCCGTTTCTCAACTCGAATTGGTGCTTACACTGGCTTCTGATTCTACATCTATGCATTACCAGAGAGCGCGTGAATTGATTGGATCCATTCAACAACAATCTGGCTTATGATGCGACTTATTTTGGTCGCAATATTTTTGACTGGATGTAGTGTGGAGTCTCACTCTTCTAATCAATCCATTACCGTTTTTGCTGCAGCGTCATTAACAGATATTCTAAACGAATTTGTTAAGCGCTTTGAACTTGAAAATCCGAACGTAAAAGTTCACACGCACATCGGACCTACGTCGTTATTAGCAAGACAGATTGAGCAGGGGGCACCAGCGGATATATTTATGGTAGCAAGTCCTGAGTGGATAGATTTTCTACATCAGAGAGACTTCATCCGAGGATCAACTTTCCGATTAGCTGGCAACTCATTAGTAGTTATGGGAAGCTCAACAATGGATGTATTGACTGATATCTCAGAGCTGGCCAATGCTGATCGCATTTCAATGGCAGATCCATCCCATGTACCTTCGGGTGTCTATTCTAAGCAAGCACTCCAATGCCTTGAGCTATGGGAAACAATTCAACCCAATGTGATTCCTACATTGGATTCAAGAGCAGCCTTGACCGCCGTCATTAGCGGAGCGGCAGATCTTGTTGTGGTGTATGGATCTGACAGCGCCTTGTCTACAGAAATCAAAGTAGTATTTGAGATCCCAGAATCCTGTACACCAGACATCAATTATGCTATTTCAATTCTTAGCCAAACTTCAAACCCTCAATTAGCTGAGGCGTTTCTGTTTTTTACAACAGATTCATTAAATCACGCCCTCTGGGAGCAATTCGGATTTAGTCTATAGTTTCATGGACGCTTTGGAATGGTCAATCATTGTCTTGTCGGTGCAAGTCGCTTTACTTTCTATTGCGATCACTCTAATTCCTGCAATGGTGACCGCATGGTATTTAGCACGAAAGAGATCGGTTCTTACATTCTTTATTGAGAATCTAACACAACTTCCATTGGTTCTTCCCCCGGTTGTGACTGGACTTCTCTTGTTATTCTTTCTGGGACCAAATGGAGCAGGTGGGCGTATGCTTCATGAATTATTCGGGTTACAGATCGCATTTACCAGTATTGGTGCTGCCATTGCAGCAGGAATCATGGCTTTTCCATTGTTAGTTCAAACCTTTAGAGTTGCAATTGAACAGGTGGATACTGAATGGGAGGAGGCGGCCTTAGTCTATGGTGGTGGACGTTGGGCAATTTTCAGATGGGTCACATTTCCATTAGCTGCAAAGGGGGTAATAGCTGGGATCATTTTAGGGTTTGCACGAGCAGTTGGAGAGTTTGGTGCGACCATTGTTTTTGCAGGGAATATACCTGGACGAACCCAAACTATCCCCTTAGCAGTATTTACAAGGCTGGGGCAGGTAGGAACTGAATCATCACTCATCCGATTAGTCATTGTTGCAATTACGTTGAGTATTCTTAGCTTATCTGTTCACGCATATTTATCTTCTCGTTTATCACATTCTTAGCTACTTTTTCTATGAAGTCTATTCTTACCGAGGCGGACCTTAATCAAATCAAAGAAGCCGTATCAACAGCCGAAAAGCAAACCTCAGGAGAAATCGTTCCATATATTGTCCCACAGAGTGCTCAACACGAAGTCGCAGTTTGGAGGGGATCAGGACTGTTTGCCTTAATAGGCTATGCAGTAATTTTAAGTGTTCGGTGGTTTTCTGGATGGGGAGGTGCTCTGATCACAGAAGGAATTATGCCAGTTCTGATCGTGATCCTTACAGGTGTACTGGGTGCTGTAATCACACAATGGGTTCCATCGGTAAAGCGTAGATTTGCTGGAAGCCGCAGGTTAGCTTTAGCGACTCATCATCGTGCGATGGAGGCATTTCTTGAAAAAGAGGTGTTCCTGACACGTGAGCGCACGGGGATTTTATTGTTTATCTCTTTATTTGAGCATCGTATTGAAGTCGTTGGTGACTCTGGAATCAATGCGAAGGTCAGTCCAGAGGATTGGACACATATTGTCGCTAGAATCCAAAAACATATGAAGGATGGAAACTTAACCGATGGCCTCGTGGAGGGAATTCATGAGTGTGGACATCTTCTTGAAAAAGCAGGAGTAGAAATACGGGATGATGATACTAATGAACTTTCGGACGACGTGACTTTTGGAGTTTAGACTGTTTCCAAAATTCAATAAATTATTTAAACTCGGATGCCTGAGTACGTCATGTCTATGTGTAACGTTTGCACCCTTGTTGGCATCAGCTCAGAGTTCTGTGAATAAAATTGAATTATTCACTGGCCAGCAGCCATATATTCTTCAATCATTTATCATCCCAGGTACACTCAGTGTAACCAGTGGTGATTCTCTCCTTCATGAAAGCGACTATCGGTATGATCCGAGATCTAATCATCTCTGGGTTCCTTCAGTTCTGCATACAGATACGGTTACCGTTAATTACAGAATCTGGGATTTAGATTTGTCAGAGCGGTATGTGAGAGTGACTGATGTACCAATCAGTATTGATACGGTCTCTATTTCTGCGCCGATTGAAGCCACAACTCCGTTGACAACCACTCAACTCAGACGTAGTGGATCTATTACTCGGGGAATCATTGCGGGGAATAATCGTGATGCTAGAATAGAGTCCGGACTCCGTTTGCAAATGTCAGGAGAGTTGTCTCCCGGCATCCAAGTACGAGCTGCCCTTACTGATGAAAACACTCCGATTCTTCCCGAGGGAACAACTCAGAGACTCAGTGAGCTAGATCGTGTATTTATAGAGATTGATACCCCATATAGTTCGGCAAGGCTCGGTGATTTTCAGTATCAACTTGATCAAAGTATCTTCGCTCAAATCAATCGTAAAATTCAAGGAATCGGTATTAGTGTTCCACTACCATTGGGTGGTTTTTCAGGAACTCTGAAAGGGGCTGCCGCAACATCTAGGGGACTTTTTAAAACGCAAGACTTGAATGTAATTGACGGGGTTCAGGGGCCCTATCGTCTACAAGGAAATGCGAATGAGCCGTTCATCCTGGTAATTCCTGGGTCCGAGTCGGTGTATTTGGATGGTGTAAGACTCCAACGCGGGGAGTCCTATGATTATGTCATTGATTATGCGACTGGAGAAATCATGTTCACCACGAATCGATTGATTAAGTTTCATCATCGTGTGGCAGTGGAATTTCAATATCGAACGACGGAATTCACTCGAACTCTTACCTCCACCGAAGTGGCTGTATCTACTAAAACACACCAGCAACGCCCACCACTTGCTTCATTAGCTGTTACATTTATTCGTGAAGCAGATGGCAAATCATTTGATCAGGAATTTGGTCTCACCGATTCAGACCGGCTTTTGCTAGAACAATTGGGAGATAAGGATGCAACGCGCAGTAGTGCTACGCCTGTAAGTTATGATCCAGATGCGCCTTGGATTCATTATACTCAACGGGACACCAGCATTGCTGGCAATAGTTATTCCATATATGTTCCAATTACGGATGCTTCGGAAAGAAATGTTTATCGGGTTCAATTCACCAGAGTAGGATTCAATCAAGGTGACTATGTCAGACAAGGTGAAGTAACCAATGGGATCGTATACTCTTATAGGGGTCCTAATCAAGGAGAGTACTTACCAATTCGTGTTTTACCAAAACCATCACAACAGCGGATGATTGATTTCGTTGGAAGTTTTTCACCTGTGAGGTATGTAGAGATCACGGGTGAGTGGGCCAACTCGTATCGTGATGAAAATCGGTTTTCTTCCTTAGATGCTGCCGACAATCATGCCCATAGTTATCGGGGTAGCCTAAAACTCTATGAATTGCCCTTAGGAATAGGAAGAGGTGGTATTAAACTTGATCGTCGTGTGACTGGCCAAAATTTTGCCACCTTTGATCGTACACAACCCATAGAATTTGTACGCTCATGGAATCTCCCGATTGATCGTTCGTTACTCCAGTCTAATCGCGAAACAATTGATGAATTAAATATCAGTTGGGAATTTTCCGATAAATCTGAGATTTCAGGAACGGTTGGGCGCTTGCATCAAGAGACTGTATTTAAAGGAAATAGAAGACAATTCAATCTTGTGGTGGATGAGCCTAATATACCTCAACTTGATTATCAGTTTAATTATATTGAAAGTGATTCTGATTCAGTGCGAGGTCAATGGATCAGACATGAATTGTTGACCAGTACATCTCTGATTCAACAGCAATTGAATATCAGTACTCGATTCAAGACTAGTCAACGCCATCAACAGATTCCACTGGGACTTCGGCAGGATTCTCGCCAATTTTGGGAAATTTCTCCATTAATTGAATTCAAAAGAGGTCGGTCAGTGATATCTGCTGGATTTGATTGGCGTGAAGAACACCTGTGGATGTCTGATTACAAATTGCTACCCGGTAGAAGAACTGCAACCACTAGTCTCAATTATTCCACAAGGCCAGGGGGAGTTTTTCAAAGTGAAGGGCGTGTCGGAATTCAGTTCACGGATCATTCAAACTTTTTTGAAACCTATCAAGGATTGACAGATGAACGCTCTCTTGTCATGCGATGGAGCGGACGTGCACATCCATGGGATCGGTTATTGCGAGTCAACTGGCATTATGAGGCCCTCTCTGAGCAGACCCCAGTGCTTCAGGAAATTTATATACGGACTGGCCCAGAACTTGGGGAATATGTATGGATTGATTCCAATCAAAATGGAATTCTTGAGATTGATGAATTCATTCCAGAAGTATCGCAGGACGAGGGAGAGTATGCAAGGACATTAATCCCCTCAGACTCTCTCGAGTCCGTAACTGGACTTAAAGCGCGGTTAAACCTTCATTTTGATGGAGCCCAGTATTGGCGAAACCCAATAAATTCATGGCAAAAATGGTTACGCCATCTTGCATTACGAACGGGCATTGATATTCAAGAAAAGAGTAAGAATCCAGATCCGATTAATATTTACTTATTGAGGCAAGGTAAATTTCGTGATCCAGTTAATTCAATTAGAGGCACATTAAATCTCGTTCAGGATTTGTGGCTCCTGAGAAATAATCCCCGTTATGGACTTCATGCTTCGTGGCATCATGTTCGATCAACGAATGTATTTGCGGCGGATACAGAGATGCGGAGCATTGATGAATGGCGCACTCAGCTTCGGTGGAGCATTGGAGATGCATGGGCATTTACCTCTGAGGGAAAGTTTTCCGAAAAACAAAGCAAAAGCTCTGCATTTTCGTCAAGAGAATTTGATATTCGCACCCAATCTTTTCTGCAAGAAGCTCAGGTATCAGTGACATCAAATATTCGCGTGTCTTCGGGTTTAGATTATTCACGAAAAAATGCTGAAGATAGGGGAGATGCAACGATTATAAAGTTTCCAATCCAAAGTTCTTGGGAGCGGGCAGGTCGTGCAAATATGAGTTTAAGAGTTGAATTTGCAAGTATCACTTTAAGTCAGCAGTCAAAGTCTTCTGGGCTCGCACTCTTTGAGTTAACTGATGGGAGAGGAGGTGGGCGGTCGTTATTGTGGCACATGAACGGATGGTTGCAGTTAAGTAAAGTATTACGTGCTACATTAACGTACTCAGGCAGGAATCCTTCAGACGCTCCTCAAATCCATACCGTACGCATGCAGTTATCAGCAACCTTCTAATTGGGTTTCCGAGTTCCGATAATTCTATGACGCATCAGTCCAAAAACAGATCTTATAGTAGGACGGTTCTGCCTGGTTTGCGTTACTTTAGCGCTCATTTATCAATCAATCAGACAAGAACAGTCCTATGCAAAACTACATCAAAACGTTCAATTCAGCATCTTCGATCTCAGTTGGGATGGATGTGCACAAAAAGACGATTGCTTTTTGTGTCTATCATGCAAAGACAGGTGCGGTCTTGGATGAGCGAGAATTACCTCATGATCTACCGAAGGTGATAAAATATCTCCAGAAGGTACAGACTCGTCATGGTCAGCTTCATTGCTGTTATGAAGCGTCGTCATGTGGATTTGGATTACAGCGCACGTTAGAAGCCAATGGGATCTCGTGCGAGGTGATTGCTCCTTCGTCGATTCCGAGTCGCAGTGGTGATCGGGTAAAAACCGATCGGCGGGATGCCCAAAAGCTTGCAACTCTTTATGTTGCTGGATTACTGACTCCGATCAGTATTCCAGATGAAGAACTTAACTTACTCCCATTTTGATTTTTTCAGGAGCCCAAAACTCTGCATTATTTGGCTGATTTTTGGGCAAAAATAAGACTGCTCCGAGGGGTGCAGTCAAGGAGAAAAATTTTACTACTGACGGATTTGAATTACTTGTAATCTACCCCAAGAAGTTTCAACGCTCGTTTTTGAGTCGCACTGATTTTGCGTACCATGACGACTTCAGGTTTATTCTTCGTACTGATTTTAGGAATCACGACTGTTCTGCACAATCCTGACAGCATATCAAGCACATTGGCGAAGCTCATCACCTTTTCACCTGTATCTGCCTTTTTAACGGCCTCAGAGGGTTGGGAAGGTGCAACCACATCCTCGCGCTGTGCACGCCGCTCTAATGGTTTCTCTTCGGCAAATAACATGGGGGCTAATTTTTTACGCATGTGATATTCCACATAATAGGCTAGCATACACAAAAAGACATGTGCGATGACACGATTTTTTATCCGGTGATGAATCGGACGGATGTGTAAGGATATAGTTTTCATCGTACGGAATGCAACCTCTACCGTCGACAGACGCTTATAGTTGGCCACCAACTCCTCGGCCTCTGGATGATCCTTGAGACTTGAACGGATGGCATACACACCGTCAAACAGTTCTGCTTTTTCAATCAGCTCCTCTTTGCGCGAATAGGAAAACGATTCCTCTCCATACTCCCGATCAAAGAACTTTGCCATCTTGTACTTGTTGATCACTTTCCCAACCCGCTCACCAATCTTATCTTTTCCCTTGAGTTTACGGGATTCACGCTTGGTCGCTTCAACAATTGGATCAAGTAGTTTCTCGGTCAGGCGCAGCAGTTTGTCACGTTTCTCTTTCTTGGAGGCGGCTAAGACGGGATTCTTGCATAGAATCAGCCGGTCCTCTGGATACAAATCACTATATATTTCAGTGAGATTCTGCTGATCGCAGAGACTCATCTGCACTTTTTCTTGCTCTACAATCTCTCGGATCTGACTCTTCTGCATCGCCGTCACCCAATCCAGTCCTACAGGCATGATCTCTTCATTGAGTTGCTTTTGCTTTAAGATCCCACGATCCCCCACCAGAACCACATTCTCAAGCCCAAAGGTTTTTTGAATTTTCACAATCTGTGTACTGAGTGTACTGACATCAGCAGTATTGCCCTTGAATGCCTCTACGCCCACAGGACATCCATCCTCATCGGTCATCAGACCAATGACGACTTGCTTCTTGTTGCGTTTCTCATCTTTGCTGAACCCAAAGTCTGCCAGTTCATTCTTTTGCCCTTCAACGTAACTGCTGGTCACGTCACAGAGCACCAGGGCCCCTTCTTTGAGATGGCGTTTGGCTAATCTGCATTCAATGTCGGTTTTATGCGTGACTAATTGATCCATTGCTTCATAGAGATCGTCTTGATCCACGCGTTTGAGGCCGAGCTCTTCGTTTAGAGTAGAGGAAGGGGAGTCGGAATCCATCATGTATCCCGTAGCCAGTTTATTGGCAGGGCTCAACACGCGGGCGGCAATCATGCCAAGAACCAGTCGGCGAAAGCGTGAATTCTTAGGCCCAATGAGTTCTGGAATCTTCAGTTGCTCCATAGTTCCCAAAACGGCGGCGACATGGCCGTGCGGGAGAGTACTCTGGATATCAAACATATCATCAAACGCTTGGACAACGGTTCCTCCTTTCAGCAGGAGTTTAATCTGCTCAATGATGGGCAAGGGGAGTTTAGTGATATTGGCGAGGGTGCGTTTGGTCGGTTTCCCATTGACACGCTTGGACTCACGGATTAGGTATGTGGGGTTGGAGTTTCGATTCGGAACACAGTCAATATACATGGAGACGATAATTGATTATAGGAATAGATAAATATAAATATATGAACAGGGATATTTTAATGTATTTTAACCCAAAACAGCAAACAACTGTGGCTATTTAAGTAAAGCGGAAATCAAGCGCGAAATGAGGGGAATTCAGAGGAAATGGGGAGAAAGGCACAAAATTCCTATTTTAAGGAAATTTAGGGGGTAAGTTAAGACACAAAGAGGCTTTGGTGCGGGGTTTAGGCTACAACCAGTACAAGTGATCCCACGTTTCGGTACAGGATACGCCCCAGAGTTAGGAATCTGCCTGAATTTCCACAAAAACGCATTACAGTAATTTGCATAATTCCCAAAAATTAACGTACCACTCAATGTCTGAATCAAGATATTATTCAGAGCCGATGATTGAATCTGGACTTGATTTCGCTGCATCTCATGATATACATCGTTAATATGATGGGTGACAAGCTACTGGGAAGGAACGGTTATTTTTCGTTTTAAGGAACTAAGCTAATTTCACCGATAACTAATCTTGAGCAGGGGGAATTAAATTGAATCAGAAGAATAGTTAGATATCAACCAATTATGCATGGACGGAATCGGTATGCTGTATAACTCTTCTTGGCTGTGTAATATACCGCGCTCAACCGCTCTGGTAAATAGATTTTTCGCTTTATCAGAATCGTTAAATTCATTCAATAGAGCTGTCTCAATATCTTCTCGGCCAAGCTCATTTCCTGATTTAATGTTTTTGATTAATTTTGCCAAAGCAAAGCGCTCTTTTATGCTGATGCCCTTAGCACGTTGTTTGTAATAGGCTTCAAGTCTTTCCGTTCCTATTCTGTGCACGATTTTAACTCCCTTAGGTGTCATCTTTCGATGATCTTTCTTGATTTGTTGTGAAGCTGCATCACCATAAGCTGAAATATGCTGAGGCCAACCGGATGTTTTTTGAGCGATCTCATTAATCCATGGAGTAGGATCCCCTTTGGCTCCACCATCTTTTACAAGCCAGTCATGGATCACGGCACATTCAGATTCTTGCCCAATGCCCCTAACTCAATAAAACATCCTGCCTTGAATCTAGAAATTCCAAGAGAGCTAAAAGCCTCTTCAGTTGGACCTAAGCCCGCCGCTAGGAGAACGACTGAGCTTTTCAAACTGCCATTATGAATAGCATTGAGAACATTTGCTGTTATACCTTCCAATTCTTTATTTGGTGGTTTATTTGCTTTCGCCAGTGTTTGGGCTTCGTCCAAAATCAGCAGCAGGGGCTTCTTAACATTCTCTAAAATTTTTAGGGTATTAGGATTCTGACGTTCAATTGCAAGATCAAGTTTACCCTCTGCTTTTACGACGGCATCAACTCCAACTTTTCCAGGCACACCAGTAATTTTCGATTGGGTCCCTCCGCCAAGATATTGGAGTAATTCTTGTGGATCCCAAAGAGCAGGGGGATAAACAATCGCAGTTTCCCTACCATTATCTTTTGCCAGTTTCTTACATTGATCAAGTAATGCAGTTTTTCCTGCACCAAGCGCACCTTGAATCAAGAAGGTTGATCCCCCTTTTTCATTTACAGATTTTTTGAGAAGTTTCAAAAAATTTCCCAGTATCCGATGCCGACCGTGAAAATATTTTGCAGGTCCACGATCATCATAAAAATCTGGTACTTAGGAGGAATCTGGAGGTAAGAACTCTGTCATATGAAAAGATAGCAAGTAAGAGTTGTTTGACAAGATACTGGGTTAATGGTTCCCAAGTTAGGATGACATCTTTCAATGATTTGTGAGTGATGATCACATAAACCTATGTAATCAAGAAAGAATGCTTCTACATGTTTTTAGATGAAGAATGTTCTCAACGTAGGCACTTTGCAAAAAGGTTGATTAAATTGGTTAATTTGAGAAATCATGTAATAAGTGCAAATAAGTTTCAAATAGTATGATCCGTGTAATACCCCGACTATACATTATGATCATCATGCCTCTTGGTGAGCAACTATCGCTTTAAGTAACGGATCTACAACTTTTTTAGTGGGTTAACCGTTTTTTTGATAGCCTACTGGATATA
>JAPOTS010000101.1 GCA_026709065.1 Bacteroidota bacterium | reverse complement strand
GATGCCATCAGTAGAAAAACAGACGAACACTATCAGTGTGATTACAGTCTAAGTTCTTCAACTTATGGTATTATCGTATGGATACCTTCAATCAGTACAAATGTGTCAACTTTTGCCTGGCGCACATGACTCCAATAATAACTTATGGCGTAACCTCTGTTTTCCGTTGGTGTTAGTTCAATTAGTGGTGTACAAAACCCACACACTCTACTTTGTAATTAATCTATACACTGATAGTGCATGATGTTTGAATTTTATCCGACATCATGTGTGTATTGTCATGATCAGTATATCAGTGATTGATTATTAAAGACACAATCAGATTGATTCACTTTCCCAGAGCATACGAATCGGTACTGAATAAATTCTGTCACCATATTTTCTGCAGAACTCTCCATCATACAACAACACGCCACATTTGAATCGATCTTCTTGAGAATCCATCAACTTTTTCAATCCTTTAAAATCAGAATGATCTATGGAAGCACCTGACTTCACTTCAATACCTACTAATTCAAATGCACCAAGTTCTATTATGATGTCAACTTCAAAACCATCTTGGTCGCGAAGATGATAAAACTTATATGGTTCAACCTTACAACTTGCTTGTCTTTTCAACTCCTGTAAGACAAAAGACTCAACGAGCTGTCCATATAGTGAACGATTTTTTTGTAAATACTGTGCGTTGGTTCCAAGTAAACTAATTGCAATCCCAGTATCGCCGATGTGAATCTTAGGAGTTTTAATTAGCCGTTTAAATTGATTGTTGTGCCAAGCAGGTAGCCGTTCAATCAGAAATTGACGCTCCAGTATGGTCAAGTAATTTCTCACTGTATGATGGTTCATCTTCAGTGTCTTTGCTATGAAAGACACATTCAATAGTTGACTTGATAAACTGGCCGCGGCAGCCAATATTTGAGGTAATGCTTCTGATGACTGAATCCTGGCCAACTTAGCGATATCTTTCTGAACAACAGTCTCAACATAACTTTGATACCAAGGAAGATGTCTAGAATAAGAGAGGCGGGTGAGCACCTCTGGATAACCTCCAGTCACAATTCTCTCAGCAAGATTATCTTTTAAGCGCGCATACCTACCAGTCTTTAGCGTTCCATTGAACAGATTTTCTACGAAATTGGCAGAGCCATTTTGTTCAACTTCTTGTTGGGACAGCGGATGCAGGTGCACGATCTGCATCCGACCAACAAACGCGTCAGCAAATCCTTGAACATATAGCAAATTCGTTGATCCCGTCAAGATAAATCTTCCGGGTAATCTGTTTTCATCTACAGATACTTTGATTGCCAGAAACAATTTTGGCACATATTGTACCTCATCAAGAATTGCACGATTCGGTAGATCATCTACAAACCCTCTTGGGTCATCTTCTGCATACTGTCGGGTATCTTCGTCATCTAATGTAAAGTAAGAATAACCTTGTAGCTGCCCAATCTTTTTTGCGAGAGTCGTTTTTCCACATTGGCGTGGCCCTTGGATGAGGACAATTGGAGTTTCCTCAAGCGCCTCGGCAAGCAAGGACTCGGATCCACGTGGAATCAGATTAAAATTCAAGTTTTTCATTAATGTGCTACAAATGATAGAATCATGTAATCTCAAAGTATTAATTGCGAGATTATCTCTGGTAGATTTGCATTATACTCTTCGGTAGATTTGCAGTTTACCCTTTGGTAGATTTGCATTATACTCTTCGGTAGATTTGCAGTTTCATCTCGATAGATCTGCTTTTACATAGCGGAGATCTGCAATTCAATATCGGTATATAACAGCAATTATATGTCTGTAATTCGCATTTTACATGCGGCAGATCTGAAGTTTATATGACCATAGATCTGCAGTTTACATCTCGGTAAATCTGCAGCTTACATCTCGATAGATCTGCAATTTATATCTTGGTAGATTTGTAGTTTACACATCGTTACATCTGCAGTTGATATGACGATACGCAAGTTTGCAAATTGTAGTGGACTTTTTCCACAATTTTGCTGTTTCCTTATGTGAGGAATTTTGAACGAAGGGGCTATTTTATATGACTTTTTACTCCATTTCTCGTGGTTCTTCTTGCGGGCGTTCTGCTTTATTTTTTTGCGTTTTTGCCCAATTTCATTAGCCTTACTTTTGAATAACCGTCAACATGGTAGGTAATAGTTTGCCTGATTTGAGGGTTCGGGATTTGGCTTGAATAAACATGAAAAATATGGTCAATTGAAAAGAGTTTTACGCGTGACTGCGTATTATGAAGTTAGTGGGACACCTATTCTCGGGGAGGATTATTGTCTCTGAAGTGGCTCTTTTCTTCCCTCTTGCACTGCATCTGGATTAGTTTATAAGGTGGTGGTTTCCATCGGTGAAAGGGGATGTCCGTTGAATTGTATTGAACTTCATTCATGTTGGGGTATTCTATGCTTTTTCCGTATCCATACCTCACTTTCCGGGTCTGAAGGTTGAAACCCACATCGTATGACTCCCAATGGAAGCCCCTTTTCGGTTACGGGTAAACTCCCATGCAAACGCACCCCCTGAGCTTCGGATGAGGTTTGGTTCCGTCCGATGGTGTCAAGCCCGTCACAACTGGCAAGACGACTATAGTTGATCTTTGTCTCATCAATCAAACACAAAACCCTATCCTGACCGCGCATCCGCTCAATCGTTCGCTGACGATGCGGAGCCACTAGATCCTCCGGGCGGATGGCCGTCGGATCGGGGGGATCCAAAAGTCGATAATAAGCACGTATAGCGGCTTTGTCCATAGAAAGATTCGCGTAAATGGGATCTCCCGGTATCCGACTCAGGTACGTCACCATTTTGATCAAAGATGCCATCCGGCGTACATCCCCTAAGGGAGCACCACCGAATTCCTGATGCGCCCAAGATTGGGCATCTAAGCCTGTACCGATCTCCAGAGTAGGATAGAGATCCACCGGAGCAAGCCCAAGCTGTTTTCTCCACCGAGAATTAAACTCATACAAAAAAACCCGCTTCAATGTTCGTGTACGATCTCGGGTCTTCGCATGACGACCTCGCCCTGTCGTTTGGCCAACATCATGAAAGCCAGCCGCAACAAAACATGTGCCCGTATAGCGTAGGGCTGGATCGTCGTTCTCCGAATCCACAAAGGTCTCAACGACCCATATCGGGATCCCGTGATCTTGCATCATATCCTCCTTCATCCGTTTTAGAGATTTAGCGAGCACATGACTCGCTAAATTTGTACAGTGAACACACGGACGAATTAAGAAACGGCTGAGTCCCATTACATTTGACAAATGGGCCTGTCGTTGAGCCCCAGACCATCCTATCCATTGATCGCGGGCAGCTAAATACAACGCAGAAGCTGAAAATCCAATCGCACCGAGATACCCGTGATCACATGAAATGAGATCTTTCTTCTAGTGACCAGCAAATTTGGTCACAACAATAGATTTCATAGAATAATAGTTTCGTTAAAGTTACAGCTATGATAAGGCCGGCTGCTGAACATCTCATCCTATTATATCTTTTCGTGAATATCAATGACCTGATATATCCGCGGGTAAACATCAGAAAAATGTGGTTGGAAATTCAAGCTAGTGAATTGAACTTGAATATCTGCCCAAAGCACTAATATGATAATAACCCCAGCTCCTGACAGCTCACATGAGGTACTTCCGCCTCAACCCCCATACGGTAACCCCATATATTCGTATATCGCCATGCGCGCCAAGATGATCGTGACCAGAAAACTCCTTGCCACAATGTTGACAGCGTAACTTCTCATCGTCGGGAAGTGTTTAATGGATCTTTGCATATGATTTGGAATGTCTTACTCAATTTCCTACATCATTCAGGGTGATGCCACTCTGACTAAGTGATGACTATCTGTGATTTTTAAGTCAACTTCAAAAGGATGATAAATTGGTTGGTAGATAAACTTCTAGTATACCACCATATCTATCCCATCTGAACCTCATTTATCTCTATCGTCTAATCCCTTTTTCAGGCTTCACCTACTAAAAAATCGGAAGCCCCAATCAGTTGGGCTGAGCAATTTCTCAACTCGTGGACGTAACTTATCGTTAAGGTTTTCTATGAACAGTCTCTCTTCTTCAATTATCGCTGTTACAATGAGGGTTTCAATTCGTTTCTTTGAAACCCTATAACATTGATCATCTGCAATCGCAGATGCGATAGATCGTGCAATTACTCCAAGCCGATAATAGTTAAGTTCTAACACATCCACATGTAGATCAACTAAGTTTTATAGGGGGTACGCCCTTTGGATTACTTGGTTTTACAGTCATTTATGTGTCAGTTTCTTCAATTAAGACTATATCAAGCTTATCAATCTTATCACGACCAGATGCAATTGCTAAGGCAACATCTTCAATTTCCTTAATTGATCCATCCTTGCATTGCCAAAACGAAAGATGATTTTCCAGAGTTCTGAGGTCGCATGTCAGGGCATCTGCTGAGATATCTCCTTCGTTTATCCATTCTAATTGTCGCCACTTTACCTGCGAAATCATACGTGCCAGAAACATTCACTCTACCTCAAATCCTCAATCACATCTAACATATTACCTCTAAGCCAGTGCAAGGGCTCTGTTTTTACCATAATTTCAAGTATTTGCCGGATCTTTGATCCACCCCAAAATTCTGCTGCTTGGAGTGCGGCATCTCGTATCAATACATTGTCAATCGCTAATGCTTCATTAATCAGCTGGCTACGCCTGCCCTGTAGCCATAAATATATTTTGACAATAAATCATGTACAGATTCATCAC
>JAPOTS010000096.1 GCA_026709065.1 Bacteroidota bacterium | reverse complement strand
TGCCCTATCAGTCACGTATGGAACCAAAAGTTTCAACAAGATTTGAAACAACCCCCATCACTGGATTCATCAGTGACTCATATTCCATTTTTAGAGAAATTTAGGGATAAGCCAACATTGATCTGTTTAACCAAATTATGTTTATTCCCCTTGAACCTTTTTGGCCAAGAGTTCAATGACCATCATACGTCTCAGATATGATGGAGCAGAGGGATCATCGGCCAGAGATGAACTCCAATACTGTCCGCCACTAATTATCTTGTGCTACGCCATCTCTTCAATCATGGCATGATCAGCAATGGCATACTAATGATCTGAGCAGAAAGCATACCAGAGAGGGCCTTTAACCTATATGCAATGTAGAATGAAACATGCGTTTCATTCTTGGTTTGGTACCACAAGGCTTTTTTTACAAGCCTCATGCTCGTGGTTCACCCGTTGACTGCCAAGAGTTTAACTGGCATCTACATCTTGGAGTAGAACCAGTGAAAAATCAAAGTGACAACCTACACCTAATGTACGAATTACAAGTTAGTAGACTAACGTAACTTAAATACAATAGGTAACGTGTATTTCACGGGTACAGCACGTCCCCGCTGACGACCAGGAATGAACTTGGCATGTTCAGTAATCACTCGGATCGCCTCTATGTCACATCCACCACCAATTCCTCTCAGGATGGTAGGATCTGTGACATTACCATTTTCATCAACAACAAACCGAACAATCACTCGTCCTTCAACATTTGCTTTTCGAGCAATTTCAGGGTAACGTGCTTTCGCCTGTAAGGCACCGATTCCACCAATGAGTTCTGGCATTTGCTCCACAATCTCAAAGATCTCAGGCTCATCAAATTCTTCTTCCTCATCAGGTGGAGGCGGTGGTGGAGGTACGTTGATTGGAGTATCAAAATCTAGCATAGAATCAAGATCCAAATCTTCATCCTCCAAGATCTCATCATTTGGAACTTCAACGGGTACTGGAGGACGAGGAGGAGGCGGCGGTTTTTGGATCTGCTCGGTTTGGAGAATCTCGTCCATCTGAACCACCTCTTGCTCAATTTGCTCAATCTCCATGGTATCTCCACGTTGAATATTTGTGGTGAATGCAACAATGAGTAAAAGGAGTGAAATAATCATACCAACCTGAACAAAGAAACCGTAGGTCCTTTTTAGATCAGCATTGGGTGTTTTACGTAGAGCCATTTTAATGTGAGTTTAAACTAAGATCTAAGACAACAGCTAAATATACGGAAATCTCTTACATTGTAAAAAAGGAATGGTTCCCTAAATTCAAATATTTTGAATAGAAGTCAAGGCTTGGATGATTTTCTCCAACATATCAGAGGCAATCATCGTGTTAGGATGGTTTTGTAAGGCATATAGATCTGAGGCTAATCCCCCAATATGAGACGCACAAATCGCAGCATCAAATCTACTACATCCTTGTGCGAGAAAGCCACCACATAAACCAGCAAGCACATCACCGCTTCCCGCAGTGGCGAGTGCAGTATTTCCAGTCCCACAGATCACCGCGCCATCCATAGCATCTGAAATAATCGTTGGGTAACCCTTTTGAACCAGAGTACAGTTCCATTTAGAAGACCATTTTATGGCAGACTCTAATTGATGTGGCGTTTCGGTTTCATCAGTCATTTGGTTGAATTCTCCATCATGTGGGGTGAGTATCCAATTTTTTTCATGTCCATTAGAACTTAGCAATTCGCTTGCAACAGCAAGCGCATCGGCATCAATCACCATTGGGAGCGGGCATTGATCAAGAAGAGAATGGACAAATTGCTGAGAATCGGGATATTTGCCAAGCCCAGGTCCAATGACTATTGCATCGGCCTTATCAATCCATGGCTGCAGGATTTCTAATGCTGAGCTGTCATCAATTCCTCCGTTTGGGCCTTGAGGCAAACCAATAGATGGAATGTCTGTGATTGAGCTTGCCACGATGGTTTGAATTTGCTCTGGAACGGCGCAAGCTACATAGCCACTTCCAGCACGCGCAGCTGCGAGTGCTGCCAACATGGGCGCGCCAGAAAAGCCCGTTGACCCGCCAATAATCAGCGTCATACCTGCGCGATATTTGTGCGTTTGTAAACCGCGTTTGGGTAGAATAGAAGCCACAGCTGCATCAGTTGAAATCCAATCCACTCTGAGAGCATCTTCATCCAGAACACCAGAAACTGGAAGTCCAATCGGGACAAGTTCTATCTGGCCTGAATATTTGGGGCCCTCTCCCAATAACAATCCAGGATTATAGGCACTGAATGTAATAGTCATATCTGCATGAATCGCAGTATCAAATGGGTAACCTGTATCTGCATGAAGTCCAGATGGTAGATCTAGGGCAATAACTGGTGCATTCAGATGATTGAGAGAAATTATGTAGTTTAATACATTCCCTTCAAGTGGGCGATTTAATCCAACTCCAAAGATGGCATCAATGTATAGATCTCCATGAGGGAGTTGTCCGTCGGAGTTCGTGATAATTTGGAGGAGATTAGATGGCACTAACTGTTCCAATTTAGTAAGGAATTCCAAATTACGTTTCGCATCGGGTGTTGTGGGTGGTCTGGGTAAAACGACATGAACCTGTGCACCGTGATTTAACAGCGCGCGTGCGACGACGAGTCCATCCCCACCATTATTACCAGTCCCACAACAGATCACGACTTGACAATCGTTTAATGGACCATAAGATTTTTCAATCACGGTGGCTGCACCATGCGCGGCATTTTCCATGAGTAGCAGTGATGGCAAACCAAACTTTTCAATGGCAAATTGATCAAATTTTTGTTGCATGCTGCCAGTCAATACAGGTAGAAAACCAGTACGGAGAGGATCAGGGATTGAAGCTGATGATTTATCTAGTGAGATGGTCATAGCGGTTAGAGATCAAAATTTGGACTAAAGGAGGGTGTTCTAATTCTGAGTGTGTCGGGGAGTTCGGTATCCCAACGAGGGCGAATCGTAAAGGGGTCGTTGACCCATGTGATGGGTTCGGGTGCCTGATAGGGGTGAATCTGTCCTCCGTCCCATTGACCGTTTTGATTTTGATCAATGAATGCACGCAATTGGTAACGGGCTTCTGGTAGCTGATGAAATGAAAAATGTCCAAGCGAATCAGACCTTTGCATAGATATGATTTTTCCATTTTCATCTGTGAGAGCGACCAAGACCGTATCACCAAAGGGTAAGGTGACACCACTCAATGTCCCCAATGATCGTGGACCAAGTCTCTCAAACAAACGGGTATAGGTGCTGTCAGGTTGTTGTACAGACACCTGATAAATCTGAGCGGGTTCAATGAGATCAGCTAATAAATAGGTCGTTCCATTGGGTGTTTGAATTTCAAAATTGGTTGGTGTGCCAGTAGAATCTACAACGGTAACAAGGCTATCAAGTAATTTTCTCTCAATAGATTGATTGAAAACCAGTTGAGGATTTTCCCATGGTGCGAGTTGGTAGGGAGTTTCTCCATTTTTTGTTAAGAATTCAATGAATTTGGGGATGTTGTCGGCAATATTATTAGAACCATTAAAATAAACTGTATCAGTGAGTATAGAATTTCCACTAGAATCTTGAACACTTAACGATGGGATAAGCGAATAGATCGTTTCTTTTAAGGGATCAACGGTGAGGAAAATTGACCTTGGATTAGAGGTGAGTTGATAACTGGAATAGACCGTGATTGGGGCATGACTCACTGAGTCTGAGATCTCCCAAGCATCTCTTGATAGATCAGTCAAAGTCACATCCTCACTCAGACGGATGTCCAAGAGTTGATTTGTCATTGCGCGTACACGCTCAATTTTTGGTCTTAGAGTATCTAATTGAGTATAGATCCAGTCGAGATAAGGGCCGCTTGTATCGGAAGTTGCTGACATGATTCTTTGTGGAGCAATGGCGAACCATTCTTGGGGATCAGGTGAAAGGTTGCGGTTCAAATCTGTTAGCCCAATTACAACAAAATCTGACTCCCTAACATAGCGAATATCAAACTTCCCATCCGAATCTGTTTGTGTCTGATAGGCTGGGGGATCACTGAATGAGGCATTTGCAGGGTAAGCTAAGATGGTGAGTCCAGCCACTGGAATTCCCTGAACAGCATCAATGACTCGTCCTCTTAGTTGCCCTTGATCAATCACGGGGCCGGTTGAGAATGCAAAGGATAATGGCCGTTGAAGGCGAACTCCACGCCAGTCACGGAATTCGTCACTTAGTGTGATAACATAGGTGGTGGAATCTCGTAGTTCTTCCGATAGTCGGATGGTTACAGATCGTCTACGCCACCGAAAACTCAGTCTACCTAGGGGATCTGGAACAATAGATAAAGCCCGCGCGAACGAACCTTCGTTGACAAACTCAGAGAAATTAATTCTGATTTCAGAGGGAGATGTATTGACTGTTTCGTTAGGGGGTTCGGTAGACACAATAGATGGGGGCAATTCATCGCGTGGTCCACCAGTTGGTGGGCGGGGATCTGCGCAACCGCAGACGATCAGAATTATGACAAATACAACCTTACGAGCCACTACTACTGTTTCGTAAGTTAAAGAAAAGAAACGCGGCCAGTGCAGTCGCTGTCGCAATTATGACGGGTTCCAGATGGCGTCGCACCCAGCGATCGGGAGGAATTTCGCCTTGGGTTTCTGGAAATAGTTCAGATTCTATGTGAGAGACTATAGACTTCGGGATAGTATCTGAGCGTGATTTTTGGCAATTCTCATGAGCAATAAATTCTCCATTTTGGTCTATTAAGGTGTAAACCATCGATAGATTTGCTGTGCGGGTAAAATTTTTTCGACTCTCCCGAGTATATGAGATTGAGGCATCTGTCATATCCCAGGATAGATAGAAGTTGGCTTGGTAGGTTCGGGTAGAATCATAAGAGAACAAAACCATGTCTTGATCTTGCCACTGCTGAATCAAGTGACTCGTAAGATAGGGAAGTCCATCGGGAGGATCAATCATGAGTGAGTCCGTGAAAGAGGGAATCGACTCTAAGCATGCATGACCAAGGTTTTGATAGAGTTCTTGATTAGTACTCACCTCTTGTGCGGAAATGGGGGAAATTGTAAATCCAGCCCAGTAAATTAAACCGATAAATATGAGGTGGGATTTCATAAATTCTGCTTATTCAATTCAGCGACTAAGTGATGTGCTTCTGGAAGAATCAGTTCATCCATGGCGAGTTCAACGGCTTTTGGGGACCCAGGAAGCACAAATATGATAAGGTCTTTGTATGTTCCTGCAAGCGCCCGGGAAAGCATCGCTCGGCTTCCTACTTGATCCCATGAGAGCATACGAAAGAGTTCACCAAATCCGGGTAATGATTTGTCAAGGATGGGGGCAATGGCTTCAAAGGTTTGGTCTCTGGGGCTGATTCCAGTTCCGCCGCTCAAACAGACTACATCCGCAATTCCTGATTGAGCATAAACTGCTTTTTGGATCATATCTGGTTCATCATGAACGATACGTTGGGAAACGATGTGATGTCCCGCATTTTCCACAGATTGTGCCATGCATGGACCGCTACGATCGGTTTTAGTTGTTCGGGTATCACTGATCGTTATCAGTGAAAATTTGAGCTTGATTGAATGATCTAATTTACTTGGGTTCATCAATCACTTGCTGAGGTGGTTCACCAAACCAACGAGGAGGGTCATAGCCGTGCTTTGCCCATGGGTGGCATCGCAAAATACGGCAGATGGCTAATATGATTCCCTTTAAGGGGCCGTATTTTTGGATTGCTTCAATAGCATAGTTGGAGCATGAAGGTGTGTATCGACATGCATTGGGAAGATGAGGTGACACGACAAGTTGGTAGACACGTATCGGAAAGGTAAAAATTTTTCGGAGCATTAACATCTTGCCAATAGTAGTGTGGTTTCAATTAGGATTCTATCACTTACATCTAAGTCCTGCAATATATTCATTTTGATGTTAAGTGAGGATTGTAAGACAGCAGAGGTTATGAAAGAATTTTGTCGGTTTATCACGGAGAAAGAACCCATCTTGAGGATTACTGTATTCATTGAGATCTGTTCACTTGATGATTCGGATCAGAATTTCATTAGCGTAGTCATTCCATATCAATGAATGATCATTATAGGAGAGCCTGAATGAATCTTGAAAACAATAGAAAAGCCTTAACAATTCCGATTCAACATAGTGATTCATTTCTTGGTATTATCAATCTCTATACCTGTAATACACTTCATTCTATTTCTTACAAGAGTAGGTGAGTTTACCGAAATTGAATAGATTTATAGATCAAAGTCGATGAAGATTTGTACTAATGGTGATTGATTGTATTTTTTTTGAATGAGATTTCAATCATCATTAATGCAAGCACAAGTGGCTAATTAAAATCATGAAACAAAGATCATTCAAGATTAACATACTTGTAGTTGACGGAATTCCAGACGGATTACGGCTGGTTGAGAAGTCAAATTGGAACGGTTTGGGGATTGTTTTTCCTCGTGGAAGGTATTCACAGGCAAAGAATCGTGAGGAATTTTCAAGTAGTGGGGTGTATTTATTAGTTGGAAATGACGAAGGCCTACTGCCTGATTTATATATAGGTGAGGCGGATGTAATTAGAGAGCGTCTTAATTACCATATCTCCGATGATAAAAAAGAATTTTGGCAAAAGACATTTATATTCACCACCAGAGGAACGCCATTAAATAAGGCCCAAATTAAATACCTTGAGGCATGCCTCCTTGAATTAGCAGTTCAATCTGGTCGGTCTAGTCTCGCAAACAAAGTTACACCCAAAAGGCCGCTACTTTCCGAGGCGGACCAAGCCGAAATGGAAGGGTATATGGACGAGTTGTTGACGATCCTTCCAGTCTTAGGGATCTCATTCTTTGAGTCTATCGAGAATACAAAAGTTAACACGACAGTCTATGAATTAGTAGAAAAAGACTACTGCAAAGCTAAGGGAGTTGAGACTTCTGAGGGATTTATGGTTTTAAAGGACTCTATCGCTAGACTAGATGAGGTTGCAGGCATGAAAAAAGGAGTACCTGGATATTATGATTTGAGAAAACAACTCAGAAGAGATGATGTGTTACAAAAGTCAGGGGATCAACTTGTTTTTAAAAGAGATTGGGACTTTAAATCTCCATCGGCTGCTGCATCTGTATGCCTTGGTAAACCCGCTAGTGGACCCGCGTCATGGAAGGACAAATCTGGTGCTACACTTGGAAATAATCGTAAAAAAACTGAGATCCAGAAGTTAACTGATGATTAATGATTCCCCCAAATACTAGTGATTCTATGAGAGTTCGATAAGATCATATGGCTATCATTTTATTAAACCATTTCATTCTCAAATTAAGTTGAATAAATGCATGATTTAGAGGAAAAAAATATCAACGATGTATCCTTTGATGATCGAGGCCTTGTGCCAGTGATCGTTCAAGATTTTGAAGATCAAGAAGTATTGATGTTAGCATATATGAATCGTGATACATTGACACAAACACTGAAAACTGGTCTGATGACCTACTGGAGTCGGTCAAGAAAATGTGTCTGGGTCAAAGGAGAAACCAGTGGAAATTATCAAATTGTCAAAACTGTCAGACTTGATTGTGATGCAGATACATTACTGTTTCAGGTGGAGCAGCGCGGAGGATGTGCCTGCCATACTGGAGCAAGAACATGTTTTTTTGGAGAAATTAAACCTCACTGTGCTACGAGTGATTGATAGTTGTGCGAACGCATCGTCTAATCATCTCAATCAAAACATCAGGATTCGTGGCGGTCTGTTATCTGTGCTTATATCAAAAGTAGATGCTGTGATGGCTAAATGTAAGAATTGTATAATCACTCTGATACTCATTCTGGCGGTTGGTTGTCTGTCTGAGCCTCCGATCCTCAAACCCGATTGGATTGTTGATCAGGCAAATGTATTAGATCCCCAAGATGAAAATGATCTCATCAACAGATTGTCAGATTTCTATGATAGCACATCCGTTGCAGTTGTTGGCATCACACTTGAGTCAGTCGGAGATTTGACTGTTGAATCCTTCGCCCAATCTTTGTACCAATCATGGGAAGTAGGAAATACAGAGACTCATAATGGTATCATTGTCTTGTTATTGATTGAAGATCGATTAGTACATATTGAAGTTGGAAGCGGTATTGCCCAAGAGGTATTTACCTCTCAGGCTTTGGATTCAGTTGAAATTATCATGGCGGATCTATTTGCTAATGGTGACTTCCGCCGTGGGTTTGAATCAGGCTTTGATCTATTAATGCGCCGCGTTAATTCTGTATCATGGGAGATTGCTTATACCAGTTTAGGGCACACACTACGTGATTCCATCGGTAGCTTGAATCAGATTATTTCAACCGAGGGAGTCATCATTGGATTTGATGAAGATGAGGTGATCGTGCAGGATTCTGATGGCATTGAGGCACGTTTGATTGTTCCCGCAGATTCTCCTGTCCTTTCCATTGACGATGTGATTGGCTTTACGGGGCGTATTGATGAAAATGATCCACTTGTGATTCGTGTATTGAATCTGGACGTTGATTATGCATTTTGATATTTGAAATCAACCATTTCATCAAACTCTCTAAATCATGGTATTTCGGATACTCAACTTTAACATTTCAAACTGATTTGGACGGTCATGACATAATTACCAGATCAGGGTGGGGTTGAGAATGTCTTGTCATAGCCATTCTCATCAAGAGATCCTAATGGAAGGAGAAATGGAAACAATCGAAATCTAATGATGGGTATAAAGGGATAGTAGAATAATACATTACCCCAAGATCATATAGATGGAAATTATAGACCAAACTCTGCACACTGGTATTGAGAATTGTTGTATATTTCGCATGCATTGACTCTCAAGAGTGAGGCTTGATAATAAAGTCAAAAAAGGACCTGAGAGATCCTACCGCTAAGGAATTAGCTTTAAAGAGCTAAGAACAATGTAATGGTTTCCCGATTAACAATTTACTATTATTTGAATACGATTGATCAGATAGAGAAAGTGTTAGAAGGCATGCTAGAAAAACAACTCTGATATAATGATTTGGTGAGAGAAGCGTAGCAATGATACATCCCAATTCACTGTATTATGGAGACTGCTTGGAGATTATGCAGGAGTTTCCCGATTCATGTATTGACCTGATTTATTTAGACCCACCGTTCAACAGCAAATCAAATTACAACTGTTTTTTCCCTAATCCCGACTCAAAAAATGGTGAAAGTAAAACCCATCTTGCCCAAATTATGGCGTTTCATGATACGTGGAAATGGGATGAGTTAGCCTATCAGCGAGTCAAAGATTTATCCAATGCTACTGCCCACCCTGCACACAGGGCAATTAAGGCGTTTCGCGAAGTGATTGGGGAAACTGGTGCGTTAGCCTATCTATCCTATATGGCAGAGCGATTAGCTGCTATGAAACGGATTCTGAAGCCCATCGGGAGTGTTTACTTACATTGCGATTCTACCATGAGTCATTATCTAAAAATCCTCATGGATAGTATCTTTGGCGCACACAATTTTCAGAATGATATTGCTTGGAAGCGAACCACTTCACGAGGAGACGGGAACAGGTATGGACGTATCTCAGACTCTATTCTCTACTACGCCACTAAAGGAGCTACATGGCGAAATCAATATGAAGAAGGTGGACTAGTTGTAGGTGGTGAGCAAACCATTCCTTTAACTGGAGCAGGAATAGCAAAAGGAGAATCTGGAAAGCCTTGGGAAGGTTATGATCCTGCTGAATCTGGAAGAGGAAGACATTGGTCAGTTCCCAAAACAGGTACTTACGCGGAATGGTTGGATCAAAATCTAATACCTGGATACTTGGATATTGAAGGTGTGCATGACCGTTTGGATGCACTGAACGAAAAGGGATTGATCCGATTTTCAAAAAACGGCATCCCACGTCTATTCCGTCCCGCAGAAGCTGCAAACTCTGGGCCAAAGGTTAACGACATATGGACGGACATAGCGCTGGAAGACAGCAACGAGTTTATCAAAGACTATCCTACGCGAAAACCTGTTAAGTTAGTAGAGCGAATCATTCAGGCCTCTTTGCCCAAAGATGGAATTGTATTTGATCCTTTTTGTGGATGTGGTACAACGATTGAAGCAGCTCATAATTTGAATTGCAATTGGATTGGCATTGATATTTCACCCTATGCTATTAACCTGATTGAACGTCACCGCATGAAGGGTATTGCTCTTGAAGTTAAGGGAGTCCCCAAAGATCTTCTTGGTGCAAAAAGACTCGCCCGCGATAATCCTTTTGATTTTGAAAAGTGGGCAGTTTGTCGGATTCCAGGTATTGCTCCAAATGATAAACAGGTTGGAGATGGAGGAATAGATGGACGAGGTATATTGTTGCAGAGACCAAATAATTATGACTCCAAACTGGTACTTGCACAAGTTAAAGGAGGGAAACATCACGCCAGTGCATTAAGAGATTTTCTTGGCGTAATTGATTCCAATAAAGCTGCCATGGGGGTTTATATCACGCTCAGTTCTGTTAAGTCTCATAATGCACATTCGGCGATAGGTGAAAAGGGAAAAATTAAATTTGGAGTTACGGAATTTCCGCGTGCTCAGTTATGGTCAATTGAAAATCACTTTGAAAACCTACAGCCCCTAATGCCACCACTTGCTGATCCTTACACAGGGAAGAAAATGCTTCCTTGGCTATTCTAAAATGATTCATGAATAATAAAAAGTGAACTAACCCATGAAACACCCAAACCAGAACAATAAGCAGAAAGATCAACAACAATCTACTCCCTCGTTTGACGACCTGTTAGATAAGCCTGTTCCAGATGAGTGCTTCAAGGGAATGACGTACAGGCAAGCGTTTGATGAGCTATTGAAAGATCGAAAGACGAAGATCAACAAGTCCCAATACTGAGCGCTATACCCCAAAGCAGTAACGCTGGGGTTATAATTTTCATAATAAAGCCCATCACTCATGAATCGCCGTCAATTTACTCAGAGGAGTGCCCAAGTCGCTGCGCTCACATTTTTTCCAGTGAACATCATCAGTAAAATGTCTCAGGCAGATGAAATTATTGGGCATGGGGACTATCAATATCGTGTTCATAAGGATTGGGGGCAGCAGGATCCGTCACTCGTGCCCGTAAATAATTGCCATGAAATGGTGCAAGATCGCCAAGGGCGCTTGCTCATGATCGGAGATGATATCCGCAATAACATCTTGATCTACAATACCGATGGGAAAATTATAGATACTTGGGGCAGTGAATATCCCTTTGGACATGGGTTGACACTTTGGGATGAAGGCGGAGAAGATGTGCTATTTATTTGTGATAACGGCTTTGATGGTAACCCGCAAGTTGTCAAGACGACTTTGACCGGTGACGTCATCATGAGACTGAATCATCCGCACGAACTTGGAATATATGACCAGTCCGATCCATACCATCCCACCGAAACTGCGGTTGCACCAAATGGGGATATCTATGTTGCCGATGGGTATGGGTCTCAATGGATTCTACAATTCAATTACAGGGGAGAGTATATCCGAAAATTTGGAGGCCAAGGAGACGCGGATCATCAATTTCAGACAGCTCATGGAGTGTGTGTTGATCTACGTAATCCAGACATACCCTCTTTGGTGTGTACCAGTCGTGGACATAATGCTTTCAAAAAATTTACACTGGATGGCGAGTATCTTTCAACGATCTTTTTGCCAGGTGCTTACGTATGCAGGGCCGTCATACATAATCAGATGCTATATTCGGGGGTGTGTTGGTCCCGTCTTCGGTATCTAAATCAGACTCCTGATTCGGGGTTTGTAACGATTCTTGATGAGACCGATCGTGTTGTTTCAAATCCTGGAGGCACTGCACCAGAATATGAAAATGGTGAACTACAACTCATGTTGCAACAAGAGAAAATATTCAACCATTGCCATGATGTATGTGTGGATAAAGATGAAAATCTTTATGTTTGCCAATGGAATGCAGGTAAGACCTATCCGATCAAACTGGAAAGGGTTTAGCAACTCTGTTTGAAAGCTACTCTTTGATTACGTGAACTGCTGGTTTCAAAGTGGGACACTGAATTTTTGTCTTGATTCACGAAAAATCGGATCACTGGCATATACCATGTATCGCTATGGTATAAAGTATCGGTTAGTTTTTTGAGAGAATGATGTATACCACGAGGGTCCTCAATCATCAATTGGCTATTTTGAATTATCACTTGATAGGACACATTGAGTTCTTCGCTTGTATAGCAAGCTTCAAGGGCAGGGAGTGGGGGCTCTTCATCGGGTAAAGGAAGTCTCTGAGATTTGATGTCTTTCATTACCCCATGAGTGACTTGCAACGTAGAATCACTGATAAAGCCTATCGTTAAATTGTGAGCAGGAATCATCAATGAGTCTACAGAAATAAATTGTACTGGAACGCTACTCAATGGTGGGATCTTTGCAGTCAGTGAGGTATTGTCTGCGTTTAATTGGATGACCAGTCCGTTGTGAAAGTCATAGACTCCCTCATAATCCTCTGGCGAGTAGGTGACTTGGGGGGATGATAAAGCTGATGGATCAGGATCTAAGAATGCTCCCAGATAGTACTCAACGATTCGTTGTGCTAATTGAGTGGCATTCATGATGCTGTGATTACCAAGAAGAATGACTGTGAATTCATGGGCTGGAACGCGGAGAATGATCGTTCGGAATCCTGCCCAGCTACCCGAATGTGAAACCGTCTTTAATCCACGATATGTTCCATGAATTAAGCCAAATCCATAAGGGATTGGAGTTCCATCACTAAGATACCCATGCGAATTCATCATGGAATGAACTGCTGCTGAACCCACAACTGGATTCTCAAAATTATCAACCCATTTGATCAGATCCTCTGTTGTTGAATGCAGAGAACTAGATCCAAGCGCCATGAGTCCATTGCCGATTCGGCGAAACTCCCCATAGTAAGATCCATAACTTGTGACACGTCCGATGACGATTTCTTCGTGATCATCTTGAAAATGCGTCTGGGTCATGTGTAGGGGAGAAAAGATGGTATCATCCATAAAGGAGCGAAACGATTGTCCGCTGATTTGCTCAATGATCATGGCAAGTAGATTGTAGCCAGTGTTAGAATAGCTGTACTTGGTTCCAGAATTGAAATTCAGTGTTTGTTGATGCGTCACAAAAGAATGAATTTCTTTCATAGAGATTACATCTTGCATGTCTCGGCCAGATAGTCCAAGCATTCCAGGCCAATCCCGAATTCCACTGGTATGGAAGAGTAAATGTTGAATTGTGATTACATGCCCAAAATCGGGTAGTTCGGGCAAAAAAGTTCGTATATCATCATCAAGATTTAGTTTTCCTTGGTCAATTAACAAGGCAATGGCAAAGGCGCAGAACTGTTTTGATACAGAGGCAAGATCAAATACACTGGTAGGTGTGACTGGAATATGATGTTCAAGATTAGCCATTCCATAGCCTTTCTGATGCAAAGTCGCCCCCCTGTATTGTATAGCAACCGCTAATCCTGGGGTAGTATCATGATTCCATGGACTGAAAAGATTGTCAATTTGAGCATTAACAGGAGCTTTAATAATCAAGGTAAAACATATAAAGAGTAAGTATTTCATTAATCAATCTTTTGGAACCAAACATTTTCAGCACGTCCAGAACTGATGTTTACGCCCATGATGTTCCCGTTTTCACGGATGAATTCAAGAGATCGCAGGTACCAGACATCACTGGAAAAAGAATCACGCCCTGAGCGCGATAAGGTTGCTAAGTGTCCTCGTTGAGAGTTTGCGCGAAGGGTATCGTTTTCAAGACTGATAAAGAATGTGCTTTTGAGCTCTGGACTCTGGTAGGCACCTTCATAGGGGTATAGGCTTTTTTCTTCAATGAATAGGGAGGCGATTTTAAGGGACGCATCAGATGGGTTGAATTCCTCAAGATTGGCAAGGATTGCGATTCCGAGGTCATGATCTGGGAACCGCCCAGCCCAAGCACGATATCCGCGGTGGGAGCCGCTGTGGCCAATATATTGAGTTCCACGAAAGCGACCATATCTGAGTCCAAAGGCATATGAGAGCGTGTCACTGTTGGATAAAACGCCTCTGGTAATTGCAAGATCAGATGTCGTTTTTCCACCAATGCTCCCTTTGTTTAACGCGATCAGCCACCGCCCTAAATCCAACACAGTTGTATAGAGACCACTGGCTCCGACACTGGAATAATTCACCCGTTGGGCTTTGTAACTATCTTTGGTGGTGATGTAGCCCGAAGCGACATTTGGGGTAATTTTTCCTGGGGTAGAGCGGAAATGAGTTTCTTGCATTCCAAGCGGTTGGAAGATGTTTTGATCCATCCATTTGGAAAAGGGTTGTTGAGTGACGCGTTCAATGATTTCTGATAGCAATGTATAGCCTGAGTTGCTGTACACATACCGAGCACCTGGTTCAAAGTTTAGATCAGTTTGGCTGTAGATTAATCTCAGAATATCTGGTTTTGTGATCACATCATCCATTCGATATCCTGCCAATGCCAGAAGATTAAATTCGTCCCGCAATCCACTAGTGTGGTGGATCAGATGTTGAATTGTAATGGGAGGATTATAATGGTTTAGCTCTGGGAGATATTTTGTCACTGTATCTTGAAGTGAGATCTTGTTTTGCGTTGTCAGCAGAGCAATTCCAAATGCTGTAAATTGCTTTGAAACACTCGCTGCCATAAAGACTGTATTGGTTGAAATGGGAATCTTATGTTCCAAATCAGCCATTCCATAGCCCTTGGCGAAATGAATGCTATCTCCCCGAATGATGACTACTGCTACACCGGGTTTTTCAGTGTGGTTGACAGAAGAAAACAGCGAATCAATTCTGATTTCGAGGTCTTGCCCATTTGCGGGCATGCTCAGGAGGATCAGACAAAGAATTAATATGTAACGTATTTTTACCATTCAATCATCTAATTTAGGATTTTACAATGAAGCTTCAAAACTTATTCTCTCAGGTATGTTATTTGTTACTATTGATTATGGCAGTATCATCAGTATCTGCACAGGAGCCTCTACGAATAATTGCATTTGGAGGTCATCCCGATGACTGTGAGGTGCGAGCTGCTGGGGTCGCCTCAATGTGGGCTGCCATGGGACACAAGGTCAAATTCGTTTCGCTCACCAATGGCGATATCGGTCATTATGCAATGGCTGGTGGCCCACTTGCGCTGGTTCGAAAAGCCGAAATTGAAGATTGTGCTGAAATATTGGGCATTGAAGAATCAATCATGTTGGACATTCATGATGGAGAGCTCATGCCCACTTTGGAAAATCGAAAAATTGTTGCTAGGCTTATCCGAGACTGGCAGGCTGATATAGTTCTCACTCCGCGTTCCAATGACTATCACCCAGATCATCGCTATACTGCAATCTTGGTTCAAGATGCTGCCTTCATGGTGACAGTTCCTTATTTTACACCTACAGTACCAAGAGTAGAAAAAAATCCAGTGGTTCTATATTATTATGACCGATTCCAGAAACCGTATCCGTTTGAACCTGACGTAATTGTTGATATTGGATCGGTTGGGGATCAAAAATATGAATGTATGGCCGCATTGAGAAGTCAGTTTTCTGATTGGAATGCGTGGCATGGGGGGTATCTTGATGAGGTCCCACAGGAAGAGGAGGCAAGGATGGCATGGGTCAGAGAGCGCTTTGAGGGTTGGGATGCCAATACAGCTAATAGTTACAGAAATTTGCTTGTTGAGTATTATGGTGAAGAGCGGGGCAATGCGATAGAATTTGCGGAAGCATTTGAGGTATCTGAGTTTGGGAGTCAACCCACTCGCGAGGAACTCAAGGCACTATTCCCATTTTTTGATGAATAGCTTATTGTGATCCAAAAAATAATTGACACTATTCACGCGTTTACAATTCCCCTTCAAAGAGTTTGTCTGATCGTACAATCAAGAACGACTCCGTCATAGATTCATGAGGGGTCATTGAACTACAAGGTGGCATATGCGGAGATGGGTTTCGGTAATCGTGCTGGCATCAGCCCCAGTAATAGACATAATTTAAAACGCTTGCATGAGTGTATGTATCATCACCAAGAACGCTAGTAGCGAACATTTATCAGTGCCTCCTGTTGAAAATCCTTCAATGCCCCTGTTTATAGATGTATCCACCTATCTTCCCAGATGATCGTGCCCCCGCGAAGTATTTTCAAGGCCGCGACGATATACGAGGCTTTTTCGCTGCACGGCTAAATCACTATGAGCACCTAAGGGGTGGATCTACCATCCTAGTTACAGGTGCGCCTGGTGCAGGTAAATCCGCGCTACTTTCGGCTCTCTCCGATGATGCATCAAAGATGGGGTGGCGTGTAGTGCAGGATCTGTCTCCAGCACAGCTCGCAAGCCCCGCAAGGATGGCGAAGGTGCTTGATGTGGAATACAAATCCCTCCATACTAGGTCTGCGCAGGTCGACGGGAAAATATACAGTCACTCATGGAAAAGCGAAAGAGAAAATGTGCCCATGGTTGCGGACATTCTCCGAGACGCGGCCCGTTCCCAGCCCCTCCTTCTGGTTTTAGATGAGGCCCAACGCCTCAGGACCCTTGCGGATATACCCGAAGACAAGAAACATGCGGAGGCGGCACTTGAGGCACTCCACAACGGGAAGATAGGATACCCCGTGGTTTTTCTCGCAGCTGGACTGGATACATCTACCAAAGCCTTTGCCGCCCTAAGTGTACAAGGATTACCGATCTAAATAGAATCAGGCTTGGCCCTTTGGATAGAGAACCTGCGAAAGATGTCATAACCGACTTCGTATATGGGGAGTTCGGGTGCGATGTGCCCGATGACTGGGTTGAGCCCCTTGCCCAGAGATCACAAGGCTGGCCTCAACACATCGTGGTTTATGTCAACGCGGCGGGTAACTTACTTGCTCCACTGCAGCGTCCCCCCTCCTCATCCGACTTAGAGGAGGTTCTCAAGGAGGGGCGCAGTGCGCAGGAACGCTACTACAATGCCCGAGCTCATGATATAACTTATGGACAACGCGAGGCGATCGCGAGCGTCATTGCCCAAATACCCATTGGGGGTACCGTGCGGAGGCGCGAAGTAGTGAATGCGCTCAGCAAAGAGTACCCCGAGGAGGTCGCAATGGCGAAGTTTATGCAGGCCCTCCAGCAAGGCATCCTTAACGAGCGCGAAGACGGACTCTATGGCATTCCCATCCCCTCCCTCCATTGGTGGTTGGTAGAAAAGTATGCGAATGGAAAGTGGCAGGGTGGATCAGCATGGAACGATAGGTCATACACACTCTGCTACGAGGGAGAGGCGCTCGTGGGTTAGATCCTTGATCACCGCACATCCTTGCTGGGCTATGCCACACTCTGTTATGATTGATTTTAGCAAGATGCACTAAGCCAAAATGTCCATAGATTTGTTCGTGCATTTAATCATCTAATTGCCTGATGAATCTCCTCAGGCAGCGCATCTGGCAAGATAAATCCACGCGTGTTGCATCACTAGGAGATTCGGGATCAGTATAACTTTCTCAATGAGATATCTACGCTGTCGTACATGGGCGTTCTATCCTTCTTTAAGGTTCGTAGTCATTATTGAATGCTTGAATAGAACCGCTACCCTAACGATGAGTTTACAATAATGAATGTTGAAAGCATGGAGTACATGAAACATTTCTGGAGATACGCGACTTAATCAAAATAAACAATATTCAACCATAGTAATTGTAACTTAGCACTCAGATCCACCCTTAGAATCATCAGATTCTGTTTGAGTACTATTGATGGTGAACCATTCCGATACACAACATCATGGAAGATATTTTGATTTATATTAATGGTTACGTGATAACAGAGTGTTATGTATCGTAAATTATTTAGGCATTTCTCGGCATACTTTTTATTGAATTAAATGGAAGGACAATCTATTAGTGTCGCACTCATTAGTGAAGTTTTCTATTCAGAAGATGCTCTGGTTGAATCCCTAATGAAAGCTAATGAAGAGGGTGCCGAACTCGCAGTCCTCCCAGAACTCCCCTTCAACGCTTGGTCACCCGCTACGAAAATTGTCAATCCAAAAGATGCAGAGCCGGCAGGTGGTCCCCGTGAAATGACACTACGTAATGCCGCGAAGAAGATAGGTATCGCAGTTCTCGGAGGATTGATTCGTGAATTGTCCGATGGACATCGTATCAATTTGGCACTCTTGGTTGACGCAAACGGGGAAATCATAGGGGCATCGGAGAAACATGTTTTACCCGATGAAGAAGGGTTTTGGGAATGTGATCATTACCAACCAAGCCAACATCCGCCAGAGATCATTGAATTTCAACGGGCAAAGCTGGGTATTCAGATTTGCTCGGATGCGAATCGCCCCACCGCAGCTCAGTTATTAGGGGCACAAGGTGTACAGGTCATTCTTGCTCCCCGTGCTACAAGCCCTGCTTCGTGGGCTCGATGGCGTTTAGCCTATCGAGCTATGGCTTTAACTACTTCCGCATGGGTGTTATCGGTGTGTAGACCTCAATCGGAATTCGGTATTGAGATTGGAGGCCCGTCTCTGATTGTTAATCCGATGGGGGATGTTGTACTTGAAACAACAGAGTGCCTGTCAACCTATGAGATTGATCTACAAGAGGTCAGTGATGCTCGTAAGGCATATCCAGGATATTTAGATTGGCCAGCCGAAACCTATGTTAATGGCTGGAATAAGGTTCTTCAACAACAATTATAAAGTAATCATGAATTTCAAATTTATCATCGTTGCCACGATTTTAGTCATCTGTCCTTATGTGTTATTTGCACAGAAAGTTGAGATTTCTCAAGAGCTTGATGCGAGAGCAGATGAGTATTTTCAGGTGGCCCTCAAAATTTGGGAATGGGCAGAGTTAGGCTATCAGGAGCACAGGAGTAGTTCTCTTCTTCAGGAGACGCTCACCAATGAAGGGTTTTCTATCGAGTCAGGAGTTGCTGGAATTCCAACAGCCTTCATCGCTGAATATGGGAGTGGTTCTCCTGTGATTGGCATGTTAGCAGAATTTGATGCGCTACCGGGGTTATCTCAGAAAATTCTTCCCGTTCGTGAGCCGCTGGTTGAGGAAGGGACTGGCCATGGGTGTGGGCATCATTTATTTGGAACCGCGTCCGTTGCAGCGGCAATTTCAATCAAGGATTGGCTACGCAATAGCGGGCATAGTGGAACGATCCGAGTTTATGGCACACCGGCAGAGGAGGGGGGTGCAGGGAAGGTTTATCTCGTCAGAGAGGGATTTTTTGAGGATGTAGATGCGGTACTTCATTGGCATCCGGGGGATCGTAATGATGCGAGCCCAAAAACGTCATTAGCAAACCGATCGGCAAAGTTCAGGTTCTATGGACGCTCATCTCATGCATCCTCCGCACCTGAACAGGGGCGGAGTGCATTGGATGGAATTGAAGCCATGAATATGATGACGAATTTACTGCGTGAGCATGTACCACAAGGAACTCGTATTCATTATGTCATCACGCGTGGTGGTCTCGCGCCCAATGTCGTTCCTGATTATGCAGAGGTATACTATTATGTCCGTCATCCCTATGCCGCAACTTTGGAAGAAATATTTCCAAGAGTTGTGAAAGCGGCCGAAGGGGCAGCATTAGGGACAGGGACAACCATGGAATATGAAATTATTCATGGTCTTCATAGTGTGCTTCCCAATCATGTCCTCGCTCGTGCGGTATTGGGAAACATGGAAACGGTAGGGGGCATTGAGTATGATGAACAGGAACAGATATTCGCGGAAGAGATTCGCAAGACATTAGATCAGAATTCTATTCCTCTGGGATCACAATCCACGATCCAGCCCTTTACACCCGGAAGATCAGGAGGGTCTACTGACGTCGGAGATGTCAGCTACATGGCCCCAACGGTTGGCTTTATTGCTGCGACATGGGTTCCAGGAACCGGTGCACACAGTTGGCAGGCCGTATCGGCTGGAGGAATGAGTATAGGAAAGAAAGGGTTAGTCATGGCCTCGAAGGTCTTAGCAATGACTGCGGTAGATCTTGTCTTGGATGAGGACTTACTGTATGCTGCAACACAGGAGTTTGAAGAAAGAAGAGGCTCGGATTTTGAATATCACCCTCTGCTTGGCGACAGGCCTCCACCGTTGGATTACAGAAAATAGGGCTTTTCTATAAAGTACTTATTGCATTGACTACGAATCTTAACAGAATCGTCTAAAGAAAATCACGGGAATTGCTTGCGCAGTTCCCGTGTTCACCAAACACCAACATAATACCCAAAGGTATACCCATCCAACAATATATGAACGGTTGACTGAAATGTTCCATAGAGGGCAAGAATTTTGTTTATTTCGGAATGAGTAAAATTCTTTCATGGCTCATGCTATCAATAATCCAATCCATCATCAGTGCTTTAAAGGCCTTCACTGAAATTGGGTTAGATGTACTTCAGGGCAATCAAATGGTTATGAAACGGTGTATCTGCTCCCGTCATATCCTAGCGGTATTCGTTGGTCTGGTCTCTGTGTGTTTTGTTTCGGTTTCGTCTGCTCAGAGAATACCCGAGGTGCAATCTGGCGTAGTGATTGTGCAGTTTGATTCAACGATACATATTCAGAGAAAATCTCTCCATACGGGGATGATTGCGTTTGATCAGATGGGATCAACCTTTGAAGTCTATGAAATAGAGCGTGTTTATCCGTTCTTGGATCACGTCACTCCAACCCCAACGACTCGGAAAAATTTATTAGCCCTTCGACGAACCTACTATGTCCGTTATCATGCACAGGTTGCTCCGCTTGAAGTATCTGAGAGTTTCTCTGTTGTTCAAGGAGTTGTTTATGCAGAGCCTGTGGTAATTCATCGTTTACACACCTATTCATTGATAGGGATCGCCGATCCGAATGACCCAGAATTTGAATCGCAAGTTGATCTCCATCAGATGGGGTTTCCAGATGTCTGGGATGAGGTTAAAAGTGAATCAGCGAATCCAAAAATAGTCATTGCCATCGTGGATGGGGGTGGAGAGTGGGCGCATGAAGATCTTTTAGAAAATGTCTGGACAAATGAGGATGAAATCCCAGGCAATGGTATAGATGATGATCATAATGGATTTATTGATGATGTTCATGGGATTGATTTATCGGATGACGATGAAGCTGATAACAATCCAGACAGGCAACCTAATGTTGCTCCCCCTACTTGGCACGGAACTGCGACCGCTGGAATTGCAGCCGCGGTGACGGATAATCGTATTGGAATTGCTGGTACGTCATGGAATGCATCGTTGATGCATATAAACGCATCTCATGAATCTGGCTTAGGCATTAAATATGGCTATCAGGGAATCCTTTATGCGGCATCAAATGGAGCAGATATCATTAATGTAAGTTGGGGAGGTTTTGTGGACGAGATTTCGAATGTTCAGTTCATGAATCAATCGTTGGATTTAGCCACAGATATGGGTGCACTCATCATTGCTTCAGCAGGCAATAATGCATCAAATATAGATCGATTTGCCTATTATCCTGCAGGTCACTCAAGAGTTCTTTCAGTTGGTGCAACCCAAAAAGGAAGCACTCAGATCTCAAGATTCTCAAATTTTGGACGATTGGTTGACGTTTTTGCTCCAGGCGTGTCTGTTTTGACGACAGCAACAGATAATCGGTACATAAAGGTGAGTGGAACTTCATTTTCTGCTCCATTGGTTTCTGGAGTAGCGGCCCTTGTGAAGACGAAATTTCCAGATCTGTCCCCCGATGCGATTCGTGAAAAAATTCGATTCACGGCAGAAAGTATAGATGCTCAGAATCCAGCGTATCGTCAACAATTAGGACGGGGTTTTATCAATGCGTTATCAGTAGTTCAAGACTCCGTAATTTCTGGAATTCGTTTGAAAGAATGGTCATGGGTAGATGATGATGGAAATCAAAGCATTACCTCTGGAGATCATGTTAAAATAAAGGCGAATTTTGTTAATTATCTCTCGGATGCTTCTAATGTCTCTGTATCCATTATTCCCATGTCCTCCTATTCATTTCTTGAGATGACCACAGATCAAGTTTCTATTGGAGGCTTGTCAGGTGCAGATTCCGCCGAAGCGATCTTTGAGTTTAGGGTTACAGCAGATGCAATGCCGAATCAAAGAGTCCGATTCTATACGCGAGTTGAGGGGGATGGGATTGAAGATATTGCTCATATCCTCTCACTTCCTATTAATCGTTCAATAGAAGCCATTCACCATAGTTTAAGTGTTTTGTATACTAGAACTGCAGGCGACCGATGGCGTAACAATTCTAATTGGAATATCAGGGACATTCCAAATGAAGAAGAGCTTCAGCAGTGGTATGGTCTCACGATAATTGATGGATGGGTATCTGAGCTAAATCTTCAGTACAATAATTTAGTTGGAGAAATTCCTGATGAACTAACAAATCTTACTCAGTTAAGAACATTGTTATTGTCGGGAAATAGGCTTTCGGGCCTAATCCCCGATGGAATTCAGAGGCTTACTGAGTTGGAGAGGTTGAATCTTTCAGTGAATTCACTTTCGGGCCCAATTCCTGCTGAGCTGGGGAAACTGAGCCATCTAAGAGTATTAGATATATTTGATAATTCGTTTAATGGCGACATTCCCGCTTCTCTGGGAAATCTATCCGAGTTGAAGTCGCTCAATCTTGAAGGAAATTCATTAACGGGTGAAATCCCCCTAGATCTGTCAAATCTTTGGAAGCTTGAATGGTTGGGGTTACGTGACAATCAGTTATCAGGGCAAATTCCTCACGAACTGGGAGCACTACCCCAACTAATGTATCTTGACTTGGGAGAGAATTTATTATCTGGTACGATTCCGATAGAGTTCGGAGATCTCACTCATTTGAAATGGCTTGTTCTACCAGAAAATTCCTTAACAGGGGAGATCCCATCCGAACTTAAAAATCTTACGAATCTTGAGCTATTGGATCTTTCACAAAATTCATTGACGGGATCTATTCCAATTGCACTTACCAGTCTTTCCAAGATGTCAATATTAGACTTGTCAGGCAATCAATTATCTGGTAGAGTTCCGTCTGAGTTAGGACGTTTAACGAGATTAACGCGGCTCAATCTTTCAGACAATGATTTTAGTGGTTCGCTACCAAGAGAGCTTTTAGCCCTAGATAGTCTGGATACATTTTTGTTTGAAGGGCAGGGGTTATGTGCGCCTCAGGATAGGGAGTATCAGGCATGGTTGGAAAGGATTGCCAATGTACGGGGTAGCACATGCGGTATCCTTGCTTTTAGTCATCCAATAGAGGATCAGAATTTTGTCTTAGACCATCCAATCACCCCAGTGATTTTCCCAGTTGTCACTAGTGGTATTGAACCAATCAGCTATTCAATTAGCCCATCGTTACCAAGTGGGTTGCGTTTTCAGTCATCAACACGCACCCTGACTGGAACGCCATCGGCCATCACTGAGATGCCGATTGAATTCACGTATTCAGCCAGGGATGACAGTGGAGCTGTGGGGCGGTTATCCTTCAAGATGGATATTCGTTCATCCGTATCAAACGAAGATGAATCTATGCCTAAAGTATTTACACTTCATGGTAATTATCCCAATCCTTTTCAGGATCACACACTACTGACGTTTGATCTTCCATCTTCAGCACATCTCAAGGTAGAGGTCACAGATATCAGTGGAAGGAAGGTTTTGAGCCTTCCAGAAAGGCAAATGGAGGCTGGATGGTCAAAGACGTTATCTATCAATACCGAGACATTGCCATCAGGGCTCTATGTGTATCAAGTGGTAACCCAATCGTCACTGGGCAGAGAAAGTCAGACAGGTCGCTTTGTACATTTTCGATGATGCAATCATCAGGCCTATGGGCTAATTGGATAGAAACTTGAATACGATTATTCGTTGAACTGTCTAGTCTCTATACAATTTTAACAGATTCGTAAAGATTCCGAGGTCTTTTATCAAGAAATTTGGGTTTTTTTCGTTCAGATTAAACGAGGTTGAGGCGGATGCCTAGTTACGGTCGTTCAATTGTATATGAGAAATCTTAGAGTCATTTAATCGTTATTACTCCGACGGGGATCTCCGCCGTACTCATTCATCATCTTATAATATTCGTTTGCACGCCCAGAATAATAGTCTATCGTAGCTTTCACCTTGTCCATTTCTTCCTGAATATCCTTTTTTATTTCAGTACATTCTTCTGGGGTTGGCCCCCAAACTCCGTTTCCTCTGATACAAGCAGACCATAATTTCCCTCTGAGGTCCTCTAAATACTGCCTGTGGCGTTTTGCTTCGTATTCAAATGGTACGACACCACGCACAAGTTCCTGTAACCTGATTATAGAGTACTGGTCAATATCGCTCTGGGTTGAGAACGAGTTAGAGGGACGCTGACCTGAGTGCGGGTTAGAGTAGTTCTGACCTGAGTATGGGTTAGAGTAGTTCTGATAGGAGTACGGGTTAGAGTAGTTCTGATCGGAGTACGGGTTAGAGTAGTTCTGATCGGAGTACGGGTTAGAGTAGTTCTGATCTGAGTATGGGTTAGAGTAGTTCTGATCGGAGTACGGGTTAGAGTAGCTCTGACCGGAGTACGGGTTAGAGTAGTTCTGACCTGAGTATGGGTTAGAGTAGTTCTGACCGGAGTACGGGTTAGAGTAGTTCTGACCGGAGTACGGGTTAGAGTAGTTCTGACCTGAGTATGGGTTAGAGTAGTTCTGATCGGAGGACGGGTTAGAGTAGCTCTGACCGGAGTACAGGTTGATATTACTCTGGCTTGAGCACGGGACATTTAAGCTCTGGACTGAGTACGAGTTGGAAGAACTCTGCAAGGAAGTGTTTTGCGACGAAGCCCCATAAGAGAAATTGCAACTCTGGGCAAATGCTGAATGAAACCCCTCAAATGTAATAAATAGCAAAGTAACGACTATAGAAAATAGGTTAAGATTTTTCATAGGATCAATGGGATGCAAATTAATTCTGTTCAATTGCCGTGATGAGCAGGGGAGCCAATTGACAAATACGTGTGATATTAACCTTTAACCTTGGTATTATGTTTCAATCCCCTGATGAGTGGGGCAGTCATTGATAGAAGACTTGAAGCCCTCGCACAAGACCTTGAAAAAGGTGGTGTTTCAATCCCCTGATGAGCGGGGCAGTCATTGATAGGGGGTAAGCAGAACTCACGTGAAGTTACCACCAAACCAGTTTCAATCCCCTGATGAGCGGGGCAGTCATTGATAGTGTTGAAACCAGTAAACCGTCTTGGCGAGTATACTGTCAAGGTTTCAATCCCCTGATGAGCGGGGCAGTCATTGATAGGAGTACTATGGTAGTGATCAGTTCATCCACTACGGATGAGTTTCAATCCCCTGATGAGCGGGGCAGTCATTGATAGACAGCACTACGTCCCAAGATTAAATCAGCTTCTCGTCAGTTTCAATCCCCTGATGAGCGGGGCAGTCATTGATAGTGGGAGTACAATGGTAGTGCTTTCTACAAGTACTACTGAGTTTCAATCCCCTGATGAGCGGGGCAGTCATTGATAGTCCATTGTGCCGATTTAATAATGATATGATACTCGCAAGGTTTCAATCCCCTGATGAGCGGGGCAGTCATTGATAGGAGACTAACGAACGTTCCATCACTACCAAACAGTGCTCGTTTCAATCCCCTGATGAGCGGGGCAGTCATTGATAGAAGAGTCAGTATAACGACCTAAAAGGATTGCTATACCACTGTTTCAATCCCCTGATGAGCGGGGCAGTCATTGATAGGCTGTCGGTGTCACTGGCACCTGAACGACTCCCCGAAGTTTCAATCCCCTGATGAGCGGGGCAGTCATTGATAGAGTACTATGGTAGTGATATCTATGTCTTCAGTAGACGACATGTTTCAATCCCCTGATGAGCGGGGCAGTCATTGATAGCAAGGGCTTTTGGATCCTGTTCAGCGCCTTGTGCAATATGTTTCAATCCCCTGATGAGCGGGGCAGTCATTGATAGCAGGAGGCCACCCGTTCCACAAAACGGATCCAAGACTCTGTTTCAATCCCCTGATGAGCGGGGCAGTCATTGATAGAATTTCAGGTTTCATCTTAGTTGTAAATGAACTATGGAGTAGGTTTCAATCCCCTGATGAGCGGGGCAGTCATTGATAGGATACATACCTAAATCTCATGAGAGATCAATACATAAGTTTCAATCCCCTGATGAGCGGGGCAGTCATTGATAGCTGTTACAGCAATTATCACCCCAAGCTAAAGAATGGGTTTCAATCCCCTGATGAGCGGGGCAGTCATTGATAGCAAGAAATCTTGCAACTTCTCGATCCAATCACGAACGGTTTCAATCCCCTGATGAGCGGGGCAGTCATTGATAGATGGATATGAAGACGGTTCAAGAATGAAAATGGACGTGTCTGTTTCAATCCCCTGATGAGCGGGGCAGTCATTGATAGAATGCTTTAAGCATGGCATCACGTCCATCTGTAAAGCAGTAGTTTCAATCCCCTGATGAGCGGGGCAGTCATTGATAGTAACCAATCCCACAACAGCTTCCAGGATGCGCTTAACGTTTCAATCCCCTGATGAGCGGGGCAGTCATTGATAGGTTGTTAAAGCACGTCCGGGTTATCCAGTCTTTTACAATAGTTTCAATCCCCTGATGAGCGGGGCAGTCATTGATAGAATTAAAATTCTCAAGCGTTACCCTATTGCAGACCCAACCGGTTTCAATCCCCTGATGAGCGGGGCAGTCATTGATAGGTTGAGTATAATTATATCACAACCTGTAAGTCTTCATATCGTTTCAATCCCCTGATGAGCGGGGCAGTCATTGATAGGCGGATACATCTATTACCGGCGGCCCCGTCACCATTAAGTGTTTCAATCCCCTGATGAGCGGGGCAGTCATTGATAGAGATACATCCATTAAACCAATGGACCAATACATCACTGTGGTTTCAATCCCCTGATGAGCGGGGCAGTCATTGATAGACGAATCATTCCAGGACGCTGTTAATGCGTCACCAACCGTTTCAATCCCCTGATGAGCGGGGCAGTCATTGATAGCAATCCCACGACAGTTTTCAGGACGCGCTTAATGCGAGGTTTCAATCCCCTGATGAGCGGGGCAGTCATTGATAGGCACCTGATTGATCGCTTCTTAGGGACCTACCTCATCGTTTCAATCCCCTGATGAGCGGGGCAGTCATTGATAGATCTGATGGAGTGCGATACCTGTTATGATGAAATTTATGGTTTCAATCCCCTGATGAGCGGGGCAGTCATTGATAGTATACTAACTATGTTATACGAAGTATTTATTTACATTCTGTTTCAATCCCCTGATGAGCGGGGCAGTCATTGATAGCCGAAAAGAAAATGAAATCCAATCTCTCCTAGGACCAGTGAGTTTCAATCCCCTGATGAGCGGGGCAGTCATTGATAGAGCACCATATTCTGAGAATCATCTTCGCTCCTTTTGCAATATACGGAAAATATCAAATATGAATTGTCATTTTGAGAAAAAGATATATTTTATTGGCGTTTACGAACCATAATTGAAAAAAATGAATTCTCAATTTTATAGCTGCATATAAGTTCCTGTTCATCTATATCATCATTTTTCGTAACCCATGGTTATGAACTACTTATAAATACATTAATTATTCTAATCATTAAATTAGTTGGGGCGAAAGGATATATCCGTATATGACTTGGAATCATTCGTAACCAAGCAATGTTTTTCGGTCATTTGAGGTTACGACTTTATAGTCTACACAAAAAAGACATCTTCTTCTCCGATATTACGAACTTCCTCACCTTTACCGAAATACATTCGTTTTGATTCACAATTGCTACATATGAAATAAACTACCACCTTATCTTCAGCAGAATCAATGATATCCCTCACTTGAATAAGGCAGTCTTGCAACATTGATTGGGTGACAACCATCTCAAAAACACTATTCTGGACTCGATCCCCATAAGAGTCAAGGCAATTGGCTACCTTACGCCTACGAGAATTATCAGAGATATCGTATGCAATTGCAAATCGAGGCATGATTAATGTGTGGATGCCTGTCCAAGGCGAAGCGAACGATATTTCTCTTTATGCCTTAAATGATTTGATAGTAGACTTACTTGGTAACGTATCATTGATTCAAGGGAATCCTCAGTTCTAATCCCTGCAATAGGCTTGTCCAACATAGATTCCCAAGCACGAAAGAAAATTCTCAAGCCGCTTCGAGTAAGCCTAACTCCTCTATCCTCCGAGTCGTTCTCGAAATGCTCCATCCTCAACTGTCTACGATTACACATTCTAAGTACAAAACGATCTACGACTGGTGCACGTAATTCTTCCAATAGATCCAATGCCAAACTTGGTCGTCCTGATCTACGCTGATGCATAAACCCAAGATATGGATCCAAATTATGAGACTCTATTGTGCTTGCCAACCAATTTGTCAAAATTACATATCCCAATGATAACAAAGCATTTGATGGATCGGGTGGAGGCCTCTTTTCACGACCATTAAACGGAATTTCACCATCAAATCCAACTTTAAGCCCACTGAAATAAGTTCGTGCAGCCGTTCCCTCATACCCTAATAATGATGATAGATCTGTCACATCTGAGACCGCGTCATGAAGTGACTTTAATCGATTCAGAGAAGAACCAAGTTCTGGATGACTCGGGCGATTTGAACGAATGGATGACAGCACATGAATGGAATTATGAATTTTACCAGATACGAATTCTTTTGCTAATGCCAGTGATTGATTGGCATCAGTTGCTGTTGAATACTGTGCTAAGCGAATATCAGCTGTACGAGAAAGTTCAGGTACCATTCTTCCCAAATAATCTCCATTTCGCTTGAACCATGACACAGGGATTCCATTTTCAAGGCAAAATCGAACAGCATGACCTGTAATATGGATCCGTCCTACGATTGCAATGAGCTCTATACGGTGGGGTTCTACTTCAATTAGTTGCTGGGTCTTGGTCGGCAATGGTCCACTGCCATCTGGATCCTTGGAAACTGTAACGACAATAGATCCTGAGGAGAACCGAATTGTAGCACCAGGTTCTGTAATATAGAGTGTTGGCACGTTTTAATTTAGGCTAAATTTTATACTTCGGGCGATATCTAAATACTGCTTTGCCTCAGGGAAATTACTATCCTCCAGCAAAAAATTTTCCAAATCCTTCATTGCATCATTAAGTTTCGCTATTTGGTCGGTGTTCGCTGCTGTAAATCCATGAAATAATATACTATTATTCCTGTTTTTTGTTATATATCTATCGTGTTTATCGCCAAGATCAATAAGTTTTTCCCCCCGAGTATCATTCAAAAATTTAAGTAAACGGGCTACCTGAAGTCGCCCTGCTGTAGCATACTGACCATTTTTGATTCTTCCCAGCTCTGCAGATTTTTTCAAGAGTTTTTCCTCAAATGCTATAATGTTTTGATCACTAAGGGGCAGTTTTCCACTATCGTAACCGTTACTAAAGAGGCAGTACTGTCCTATCAACTCCAAGACACGATAACATCTAACGTAAGCATCTTCATATAACCCATCACGCATGCGGCGTTCAGCATTGGCTAACATATCACATGAGAGTTTCTGTACATACGTTGTTTGTGATCTAATACACTGGTGTCTATCATAATCTGCTAAGGATTCAACCCAGTTACGCATATCCAAAGTCGGCGAAAAACGTCCATTAATAAATTGATTCCTTCTGTCATTGTACTGGTTAATTGCATCTTGATAATCAAATCTATCCCATGCAAGATAAACTATAGCTGATGCTTTAATCTCTCTCAGCTCATTTTCCAATGTGGATAGATATCCAGCCGATTCTGAGGTAGAATTATTTTGGAGAAGGAGGCACACCGCTTCAAAATTGCCACATTGCATAAGATTCTCGGACTTATTGAGTAACTGCCTTGTATCAACCACTCGGGTGTTAACCTGCTCTATTCTCTCTGTACCAGACCTGACCATTCCTCGATCATCACGCTCATCTCCAGATACATAGCGAATATTTGAAATTTCTCTTGACATACCCGCCATAAGTAATGCAGCACTCATTGCCTTAGTTCCACGGGTAAAATCCAATGTGATATTAGACCGATCAAATCCCTGATGAATCAATTCACCAAGCACACGATCAAAATGACCAAAACATTTGTCTGCATCGGATTCAATTCCAGAAATATTTAGAGGCTTACAAATGACATTGGAAGTGTTGGTCCTATCAAGAATTTTTTGAGCATGAGGTAAAGTTTTATGAGATGGGAGCAAAATAATAGTATCCCATTCGCCATCGTCTATGCTCTTTAATATGGGCTTGATTAACGTCTTCTCCAACTGTTTCTCACTTCCCGTACCAACGGTTAGAACCAAAACCCTTTGCTGGATATACGGGACTTTCTCTTTCTCCATTGGTTATTTTATTTACGTAGTGATAGTTTCTTTTTTCGCGGTAACGGCTCCCACCTGAACGAAATAGTATTTTCGTTCACAGAGTGAACAATCACTACCTTCTCTTGCCCTACTTCTATATCATTAGGTTCATTGTTAGTATCCACCATGGAACCAATAAGCCCACTATCTAAATGCTTTGCTTTGACATTGCCTTTCTTAGTTTTCTCATCTAATACAACGACCCGTATATGATCCCCAGTAGAGGGTCTTGATGATTTTTGATCGACTCCTGCTGAAATAATATTTTGATCTAGTTGATTTGATGCAATAACTCTGGCTGATCTCGGCTCTTGTTGACTTGAGATAGATATAAAATGTTTTTCTTTGAGTCTCTCTTCTGCGTAACGACATAAATCCTTTAAGACCTGCTCACTGTCAGGCAACTTGTCGCTCGGAAATCCAATCAATTGTATACTCAAATCTCCATTCTTATCTCGTGATAGGCTCCATACTGCAGGGGAAGCATGGCGTTGAAGGTTAGACTTGCGCGGTAAACCGAGTGATTCTCTACTACACCCCTCATCTTTCAGTTGTTTTGCAAAGTTCTGAATTATCTCACCAATCCAACTGATAGCCAAGTTAGGATAATTCGTAACTGGTTGCGATTTATATATTATTGCCTCTTCCATGTTGGGTGCCCTGACATTCCCTGAAGAATACACTTTACACTTTTTTCTAAGACTTTCGCCAATTTTTTTACAGTCGTCAATGGAATTGATTCCCTTGATGGGAATAGCTTCAAACGAGCCAAAACCCTTGCGAGATCTTGAGCCTGCACCCCCATATTTTGCAAATAACCATAGTGCAGCATCAACTTGACGGTGTATAATCTCAGGTTTCAATCGCTTCTTACCCTCGTCAGATATGTAATATCCAGACCTCGTATTTACAGTAAGATGCCATTTGCTACCCGGCTGCATATACCAACGTTGTTTCCGTTGTTGAGACTTCCTGTCCCGTTCGTCCATGCCATAAGATGCATAAGCTAATCCAAGATTAGTTTTATTTGCACGATACCCTGAATGTTGACTATTGAGATCCCGTTTGATTTTATTTTTATTAAAACGTTCTATCTCTGGGGAAAATACTCTATCCAATAAAATTTGAACAGGGCTTCCTCTATCTGTATCGCCCCAAATGGCTGACTCCAGATTCCGCAGAGTATCCAAATCAACATGTCCAGTGTGCATCGTGCGCCACCACCATCGCAGCAACCCTCGTAGTGTAGCAGGTCTAAGATCACAATCCTCTTTTGACTGATTTGCACCAGCCAAAAAGGCCATGGAAATCAACTCTAAATCATGCTCCCTGCGAATAACCGAATGACTTTGTGCCACATTCACCATCTTATCTGCAATGAAGTGGCCATATCCTGCAGCGGTTTTAGCGCCTACACCCTCAGCAATTAATGCATCTCGAAGCCAACAAATACCTTGCTCAACCAGAGAGTTTGAATGGTGCTTCCTGTCAGAAACTGCAAACTGAAACTCTACACCTGATCCCACAGCAAGGAAATACACTGGGATTGTATCTTCGGTATCGTCAGGGTGTTGTCCATGACCCTGGTAGTATTTACTGTGATGGCTATTTGCGATATCCACTTCAAGTTGTGGCCATTTTGAAGGCCATGCATCATGAAAAATCAAACGACCAGTGGCAGTACAGTCGGGAAAAGGTATCTCAGACGGGCGCCATCCAGAGTCATGTGTTTGGATTTTGTGCCCTTCAGAGCTGGTTGTAAATCCAAACGCCTCCTCAATACTATGCCATGCTGATTCTTCATTAGATTGAGCAGGTGCCCATACAGTTTCAGCATAGGAGCGTGCAAGGCCTTTTAGACCACTACCTGTCAAATAGACAAAACCATAGATCGGGTGTAATAAAATGCCAGCGTTTTCCCAAACGCCTGGGCGAGATAAGTGCAGGGTCAACGCTCCCTGAGTCCGCATTGATAGTAATTGAGCATCCATCGCTGAAAGCATGGCTATTCGACGTGCATTCAATTCGCTTAACAAAGATTGGTCGCTCATAGATTCACATATTGACAGCAACGCGTCTTTCTGAGTTTCCATAGTTCCTTCCGCATTCTGGCGGCTGCTATACTGGGGGAAGATGGAGAACTTATCAAGCATTAATCCGGTATGGACATTTTCTTGGGACCCTGATAGTATATCCTTGACCAAAGAATAAGTAGGGTCGGGTATCACCGGCCCTTCTCGAATCAAAATATTTTTATTCTGATTCACTTCCATTTTCCTTGATAGTTGCTTCACAAAAACGTGTCAGCCATTGCAGATAAAGTAGAGATTCCTCAGTAGCTCTACGCAGAAAATTCGCATCATTATTTATAATCGCCAAGATAAGTGCAGAGCCATCAATAGATCCATTCCTATGCCGTGTATCAAGTTTTTGCTCTTTCAAAAGCCACTCCCCAAGAGCAATTAACAGATAACTACGATGATCATCATTCTTTGACTTTGCAAGAACAAAACGGATTGCTTGTCCAAGTCCAACAGTACGAATCCTAATGGGAAGACGCTTGACTTCTGCTGCAAAATCTCCCGCAAAATCTTTTGATCGCTGATTGCATGCCTTATCAACAACGTTCCAAGCATGTCTGGCACGAAGTTGTTCTTGGGTAGCCTTATTCATGAAATGATCTTATAATCGGGTGATGTTTATACCACAGAGTCCTTTGCCTATCGTCTCGCCAGCACCAATCTGCAGAAATTTGATATGCTGATCATTCAACCACTGTAAAATCTGATCAGACGAACGCTCATGGTGATTGAGGCGACTTTTATTGCAAAGTACAAGTGCATAGAGAAGCGTCTCGGCAGGCAGGTATTCTTCATAAAATAGAGCTCCTTTACGTACTGTCTTATCTTCATAATTTAACCCTATTCGGGCAACAACTTCCGTAGCATTGCGCACGAAATAAGTGAAATCATCATCGTGTAAAATCACCAGATGGTCTCTAAAACGGTTTTGAGTATTCATATCTGCAAAGGCTTTATCTGCGAATTCAAAGTTTATGTCGTGAGACATGACTGAAAACTCAAACTCTTCAAGGATTATTTTGTCCTCTCCTACTATTAAAGGACTCTTACGCCTACAGATAGCATTGTCTTTTTCGGGTTGAGGAACACTGTCTAAACTACTTGCATTTAGGATTTTACAGTCACGTGAAAACCGTAGTAATACCTCGGGGCATGTCACCCAAGCAAAGACTCCAGAAAGTGATCGCACGGGAAATGCTAATATGCGAGCGTCCGTGATTGACATAGCGCCAGCGTGATCAGATTCGGAAGATGTGTCAGATCCGAATGCAGCCAACACATCGGGGCATTGATTAGGTTGATAATCTGACAGATCATTGCATTTAGCGCGAAGAACACCTTTTAGCGATGAGCCTGGGATTATAGGCCACTCTGTATGTCGTTCGCGCTGTATTGGCAGATCAATGACACCAAGTGCTGTTCCACCTCCAGGATGGAGCCCCGTAAGAGCATGCACAAACATAATTGCATTGTTATACATATTTCCAAATTCCTTTTAAATTTTTTCCCCATCCAACGAGTGAATCATCATAATTTACCAAATCTCGTGATAACTTCTCATTATGTCGCAAATAATAAACTGAACCAGATTGAACCATAAACCGATTTGGTTTTGGGCCACCTAATGCTAAATCCCAACCGGAAATTCCATCAAACCCAGGGACGGCTGCAGCCATACAAGAAAGATTCTTAGGCTTCCAGCCATCAAACCATGCAGGTGTCGTAAGAACCAATAAATTTCCGTCTCCACCCTTAGAAGATACTTCTGGCCAAATTGCACCTGTACGAGTCGAAACCTCCACATGTCTTCCCTCTCCCCCGAATTTCATCAGTATGCTGGATTGGTTTAATGGATCAATCGTACTACTGTGACCTTTCACTTCAGCATAAAACGAGACATCTTTTTTAAGAGACAACATACCTGCAGAGTAAATTAATCCCTCCGCTGTAGTGTTAAGTTTTCCATCAATTCCAATTCCCACTCGACGGTCAATCGTGTACAATTTATCTACATTGACAATGGTATTGATTTCTGGTATGCCACCGTTTAGATATGCATCCATTCCTTTAAGTGTCAGATAGCATTCGTTTAATGATTTTAGAGATTTTCTCCCATAATACCAAAGCGGAAGCAGTCCTTTTTCCTTTGGTTGCCATCCGTGAGGGGGTGTTCTTAATGGATCTAACCGAACAAGATCTTCTTGGGTGAATGATGACAATAATGATTTAGTTGATTTTAGGTTGGCCGGCATTGAAACTAGGATATCCTCATTCCTACACAACCACGGTCCAGCAATTTTAACGTCTGCAATCGCGGAAACATCGCCTCCCATTTCTCGGAGTGCTTGATCAAAAGATTTTGTTGCACGAACTTTTTCTCCAAATTTCTGGAGGTTAACACCATGTGCTTCAAGTAGAAGGGTACGAATCGCACCAGCCAATGTTTGAGGTGAAGGTAGACCTGAGTTCGCTTGCCTAGATGGCCCAAATGGACGAGCATCCCGAAAGAAAAGGGTATCAATCGGACGCAATGATAGGCATAATATGTCGGATTGATTATGCATCATATCCACGGGCCACAAATGAAGCGCCTAAACAAAGCTTTATAAATTTCTGAAGTCTATCGTTCACTTCATGCTCTTGATCACAGAAATATGACCACCAAGTTTTGCCTTCAAAAGTGAATACATCATCGCTTACATCAGATCTAGAAAGCAAACGTTTAATCTCAGCACTCACCGCATCGGGAGGAAGATTTGGATCGGAAAGGACGTGTGATTCACGCCGCAATTGATATAGCCAACGATCAGAGATGTCCTCCGAAAATGTTTTCACGGCCTGTTGAAACCAAGGCACAAGATCCCATGAAATAACGCTTGTTGGATGATCACCTGATCGACGCATAAAATGGAGGGTTAGTCGATTCTTACCCTCCACAGACTTAGATTTTCCTTCAGCATCTCGTCCAGCCTGTAATGCTAATCGTAAATCTTCTTTGTAATGAACAAATGCAATTCCAGCTGAAAGCGTCGCTTTGGAACCCATCATTAGAAATTGCTGCCCTTCAATTTCTGTCCAGCCAGGGTATCGATCATTTTGACCGATGAATGCTCTTTGCAATTCAAAAGCACACTGAACTGCATTACGCGTCGGAAGAAGCGCAAGTACATCGTCTCCACCTGAGTATATCAAAGTACCCTTAAAGCGTTCCACGGTGTTAGGTACTACTACGCTGGCAAAGTTATTTAATGCTTCGCTAATAGACGAGTGTAATGCAGGATGTAAAGGGCGTTTAGCTTCAAGTCCATTAGGTTTCAATTGTTCAAAATAATGAATTAATTTTTCATGCATCACTTCTCTGACCAAAGGTGCTTTTTCTCCTTTCAGCCAGAGTCCCATATCATCTGCATCCATCACAAGAACGGCATAATACGATGGGGGAGTGGAGTCTTTCTTTGCTCTTTTGATCTGTGACCACAGCTCCTCTGGAGCAGATTCTCCATTTTCATCTGGGCGTTTTTGGTGAATCCATCTACCATTCCAAATCTTTTCACTATTGCCCGTAATATTATAATCATCCATCCACTGTTGAGCAGCAATCGTTGTAGTATCAGGGAATGGTACACTACTCTCATCCAATTTGAACTGATTATTAAGGACTAAATCTGGTGCAAAACGCTTACATAATGCGACTGCACAGAGTCTGTCAGGTTTCCGAATTCTATATTGAAATTCCCACTTGTGCTCCCATATGTCAGCCCAAAAGTCAGCTGATTCTTGAAGATTAGCTGGTCCTACTTGCTCATAAGTTCCCATTAGACTGCATTTAGGACCTGCAGGTCTGGTCAGTGATACCTGTGGTATATGGCGAACAGTTCGCTGGGCTTCAGCGATCCGTGAGGAAACTTCTAACTGAGCTTGCCATTGTCCTGCACTCACTTGGCGAAACATTGGTGCGTCTTCCGAGGGAATGTCATTTCCCATTTGACGGACAAGATGGGCATCTTTCCATACCTCTCCAAATGTCTTTTTGTCTCCAATTAGGCTCGCCATTTCCATATCATGCAATTTATGTGTAGGGCATATTGAAGTGGTAATTTCAAGGAAACTATCAATTTGAGCATTCCAGTTCAGAGCCCAGTTTGGGTCGTAGTTGGAAAACTCCTTATCAAGTCTTTCTAGAACTGTATTTGACATTTCGCGCCATTTTGATCGGATACGTGTCTCGCATTGACGCGTAAATTCTAGTGCAGTTTTACCATCACGACCATTAGGTAATAAAGCTACAAATGAATTTGGCAGAGATGGTGCCTTTCGTGTTTGTAAAGAGGGCAAATTGATCAACTGATTAAGCTCATCAGATAAACTGCGTAACCAAATGTCAACCAGCGGATTTCTGCGCAATGCTGGAAAAACGAATACTGTAGGGCCCAAACTGTCAATTATTGGACGCATCCCCTGAAACATGAGCCATGACAATATTGCACTTCCAGACCATAAGTCGCGAACACTTCTAGCGTCCTGAATAAACTTCTGGACTGGGCCAATTTTCACAGATAAAATCGCATAACCATGCTTCTGTTGTTGTGCTGCCATCAATCCGCTTGTAATATCTACATGCTGAATGAGTGAGTGATCTGGAACTCTTGTATCTGCAGGTAATCTTGTAAAGTCAAATCCAAAACGTTTATTGAGAGCATCTGGCAACAGTCTCCAAAGTGCAAGGAAGCGGATCTTGGGAGATGATGGGAGTCCTCTGACAATTCCATTGATCACCTCAGCAACTCCATTCATATCTATTTCGTACTCAGCCAGTTGATGCTTTTGTGCACTGATAGGATGATACACCTTAATTGGGCCATCCTTAGGGCCTACCGCTCGTTCACCTTTTACTCCAGCTTTGGGCATTGGTAGCCTATCGGCCGTTGAAGCGTTTATATCAGCAGATTTGACAGATTTGAATTGGTTTATAGAAAAGGATTCATCATTGAGAGCAACTGATAGATAATGTCCAGCACGGCTTTCATGATTCTGAATGGACAAAGCCTTATCTACAGGGTCATGCATCCATGCCCGTAAGATTAATTCCCAGTCCGTCTCAAATTTATTAAACATGATTAAGCTCTCAATGAATTGCAAATCTTGTCCATTGGTGAAGAGGATAATTTATCCGACAATTTAAAAACATTATTCAATTATTCGTGCATTTTCATTAGAGAGCAAGTAAATTTAGCAACCTCATGGTGCAGTAACTTAACATGAGAGCTGAACAAATGCAACATCAACGATTTGTATTGATAAGAAAGTGCAAGATGTTCAAATGATTTTCAGTCTCGCCGTAGCGAAGAGAAGACAATGTCAGTTCTGAATTAAATATAAAGACTATTCATTTAATTCGACCAAACTTAATCTGATTCTACTCCATTGATCATAGATCATGGTAGACTGAAGTATGCCGAATGAAAATATAGGATCACTCCAATAAGGCATGACTTGTAATACTTGTATAATCGTGATTCCTATTAATGGGGTATCTTTTGTTTGCAATTGTATCATTTCCTAGATGCTTCATAACACTAAACCAAAGTCTCTATCATGCTGAGCAAACATCTATATCTACTGTTAAACAAGGTCAAGGTGAGCGCATTTAGACTCTTGTTAAAAACTCCTGATGTTTTTGCCTCCACTCCTATGATTCGCGGAGTATGGGGACGAGCCCTAAATAATCTTGACAAAAATCTATATAGTCTTGTATTTGTAGGTGAGACAGCAGATGGACAAAGCCTACCAAGATATATCATTCGTCCTGCGCCTTATGATCCTGACACCGCTCCCGCACTTGATTGGATTCTATTTAATGTTAATCAAAATCATGAAAAAATGCTTTGGAGAGCATGGGACATTGCCTGTGGAATGGGTCTTGGTAAAGATCGTAGCCCCTTTTTGATTCGTGAAATTATAGTTATTTCTCCAAGCAATACAGATCAGAAACGCTCTTGGACATTAGCAGAAATTGGCTGGCCTTTGACTGGTGATCCTTCGTCTAATCCGTGCGTTTTGCAAGCTAATGTACCCCTAAGGTTAATCAAGAAATCTCAACTGATTGACGCTCCTAATTATACAGACTTGATAGTTGCTTCTGTCCGTAGAATTTCAGGATTAGCTGGATTAAATCGCGGGGATGAGTACGCAAGCATGATACGGGCAGTCAGGAAAGAATCTCAGCAGATTGTCGCGAATAAGTGGATTGGTGAAAAATGTAATCTTGTACGTTGGTCAGCTACACAACAGAATGAGGTTGAACTATTTGGTGTGACTGGATCAATTTTCCTACCTGACGGGCCGGGGAATCTATGGCCACTTTTATCTGCGGCGCAATGGAGTCATCTTGGTAAGGGAACAGTATACGGGATGGGGGAACTCCACATTGAACCTTTCCTTGGTGCTTGAACGAGGGTCAATATAATCTTAATAGTCCAAAAATAAGGGGCTTCCGTTTTTTAAGTGGGAGAAGGCAGAAAAGGAGGGTAAGCGATCGGT
>JAPOTS010000060.1 GCA_026709065.1 Bacteroidota bacterium | reverse complement strand
TATCGTGTCCCGGTGAACGTCAAGTCCAACAAAGTACTGAATAGGGGGAGAATGTAAGTTTGATTTCATAGAATAAAAGTTTAGTTAAAGTTACAGCCATGATAAGGCCGGCTACTGAACCTTTCATCCTATGATATCTTTTACAGACATATGCTCAGAGTTATACCGTCAGTGGTTATGTAGAAGACCGTCTTAGTGGTGAACGGATCCCAGATGTTGAGATATTCTCAATTGAGCTTGAACAAGGAACGACCACGAATCAATATGACTTTTTCAGTTTTACCTCTACCGCGCCCCAGCCTAATCTTCTTGTTTCACATATTGCATACGAGATATTTAATCTTGATTTAATACTATCCACAGATACTACCCTTACGCTCACTCTTGTTCCTCGTGAGATCAATCTTGAAGAAATTGAAGTCGTCGCGTCTAATAATCGAATAGTGGATAACCTCAATATGGGTAAACATAATATTGAGATTAGTGATTTAGAGACGCTTCCAGTGCTCTTAGGAGAACCAGATGTTCAAAAAATACTACAGTTACTTCCAGGCGTACAAGGGGGAAGAGAAGGAAATAGCGGGCTGTATGTTCGAGGCGGGAGGGCAGATCAAAATTTGATATTATTAGACGGACTTCCATTATATAACCCTAGTCATTTATTGGGGTTTTTCAGTATGTTTCCTGCACAGGCTATGAAGAATGTTCAATTCTATAAAGGGGGATTTCCTGCTCGATATGGTGGACGACTTTCATCAGTTATTGATTATACGATGAAGGAAGGAAATTTGAAACGCTATCGAGGCCAAGTAGCGGCTGGTATTCTATCATCAAGAGTATTGATTGAAGGACCAATTAAGAGAGATAAAGCCTCTTTTTTGCTTTCTGGACGACGTACACTAATTGATTTATTACTCTTAGCAATTGAGGACCGCGAAGCAGAAAGAGATTTCGTTTTTTTTCTATGACCTTCACTTCAAGGCCAATATTATTGCTTCCAAGCGTGACCGTTTGTATTTAAGCGCTTATACAGGAAGAGATCTTCTCGCATACAGGTATGATTCCGATAAAGACCTGTCTAATGCCGATACTATTGTTCCTGACATGGTGAGTACAGATACTGGCTGGGGGAATAAACTATTAGCCCTTAGATGGAACCGAGTTATTGGTCATCGTTTGTTTGTTAATGTCCTAGCAGGGTTGACCTCGTACAATTATGCGTTGGAACGTAATCGAGAGAGATCACAATCAGATATGAATCAAACCCTCAGTATATCCCAAGAGATTTGGGATTCGGGGATTTTGGATCGTATCATTAAGGTAGATGCTGAATATAATGCCGCCACTAGACATCACTTGCACTTTGGCATAGAAGGGATTTGGCATCGTATTCAACCTGGACGCACTCAACGTTTTGTTGAAACAGAATCGGATCAATTTGAGAATATTCAAACTCAATTCCCCACCGAACATCTTAACTCTAAGACTGTGGCCACTTACATAGAAGACGAAATTCATCTAAGTAGCAGATTGCAGGTTAACTTGGGACTTCGTGCATCAAGTTATTTTGTTGAAGGGACTTCTTATTGGTCAATTGAACCCCGCTTGAATGCTAACTTTCTGATATCGGAACATCTTAGTGCAAAAGCATCTGTAGTTACATCACAACAGTACATACACCTTTTAAAGCAGGGTGGTTCACAACTTCCTAATGATTTATGGATACCCAGCACTGAATCAATAAAACCACAAAGAGGTCACCAGTTAGCCCTAGGATTAAAATGGGAGCCTCCCAATGGTGAATTTGAGCTATCCATTGAAGGCTATATCCGGCCTATGCAACAACTTCTCGAGTATAAGACAAATGCAACTATTCGGACATCCCCTATTCTAAATTGGGCCAGCTTGATTGAAGAAGGAAAGGGTCATGCAACTGGAATCGAATTTTTTGCGAGAAAAAACTCTGGAAGATGGACGGGCTGGCTCGGTTATACATTGGCTCAAACAACAAGGACATTTAATAATCTCAATGGTGGTAATACATTTCCTGATGGGTTTGATCGCCGACATGATCTCTCAATAGTAAGCCTCTATCGAATCACAAATCGGATTGAATTTTCTGATTCTTGGGTTTACGGTAGTGGTTATCCAGTTTGGCTACCCATTGGAGAATATAAGATCAATACACTGACGGTAGTTGACTTTGGCCCCCTAAATAACTCTCGAGCACCTGATCATCACCGCTTGGATTTAGGATTTCATTTTGATAAACCGCTCTCATGGGCAACTAGTACCTTTTCCATTGGCATATATAATGCTTATGGACGAAGAAATCCATTCTATATCTATGCATATACTAACATTAACGAAGACTTTTTCAGCCCCCCGATAGAAGGGAAACAGATCTCTTTGTTCCAGTGGGTTCCATTCATTTCATATCAACTAGACTTTTGATATGTCACTTAAATACTGCTTAACATCCCTCATCATATTCTCCGCATGCGAATCTACGATAGACATTAATTCTCCAGATGATTATACATCAAGTTTAGCTATAAGGGGAGAATTTAATCCAGACAGTATTTGGTCTGTAGAGATCAGTCAAAGCCTCCCCTTAAATAGCTCATTACCCATAGAAGAGTACCAAATTAAAGATGCAACTGTTACGATTAAAGGAGAATCTGGCCGTCAAGAGACATTAATCCATACTAAAAACGGGGTTTATCTCTCAGAGCTGGGCACGCGCCCTATCATTGGAGAGGAATATAGGCTGGATGTATCATCACCCGGATTTGCAAGCGTTTATGCCATTTCTCATGCTCCGATGCTAAAATCTACTTTTTTAGATCTTCAAGATGTCAGCATTGGATCTCAAGAGCTACCAATTTACAGAATAAGATTTAGTGTTACAGACCTATCTGGCAGATCTTTTTATCAATTGTTAGTATATCAAGTATTTCGTTCTTGTCTTGATGATGATGATTCGGTGGATCTATTTGATAACCCTGATGGAGTTCCCGCATTGTACCTAATTCGGTTTGACAGTTCAGACCCGTCTCTATTTGATTCATTTACAAGTCTAGACCGACCCCCTGTTCCTTTCAATCAATACTATGGTACCTTTTTCACTGGTTATTTCTCTGACAAGCTTTTTGAAAATGAAACCCGTGAGTTTGAGATCTTTACCCGTCCCCCATACATATCAGAAATCGACTCAGATATATATTTCAAAATCGTAGTGACAAGCCTGAATGAAGACTTAGTGTTATGGAGTAGATCAATTACCATTCAGGATGACTACTTGACTGGAACTGACCCGATTTTATTAGGAACTCCAACCAATGTATATTCTAACATACAAGGAGGGTTAGGCATTTTTTCGGGATCTACAAATCACACATATCTAATTGATTCCAACGGAAATGAATGGACAGAAAATGAAATTGGGCTCGGATCCCCACTCCCTCTATGTGACTGATTTTGAAGTACTGAGCTTATGTCATGTGCATACAGACATGGGTTGATTAAATTTATTTTACGGAATTTTCATAATAAATTAGCTTTTTATCCTTGAATTATGAAATGCCCTCCGGCTTAATCTTATCTCACAACAGTTCTATCAGATCATTTCCACCAAATTCATTCATGGGGTTTCGAATTTGAAATCTGATTCAATCTAGTATTGCCAAGAATATTATAGCCCCGAATCACTTCAAGAAGCTATAGAATATCAACGATCATCTTTCTATTTTAGGATTACTCACCATCAGACCTAATTCGAGTAATTGATGCGTCTGATGGAATACGCCCTTCAAGTTGGTTCATTACAGATTCAGCTTCGGTTACAGTTTCAAATAACCCAAGCCCAATTCTGAACTCAACATTCCCCCGTACCTCTGCCCCATAAATATCAAGTGGAAACTGTACATCAATCAGCTGCCTAGAAAAATTTTTTGCGAATGCTTTGGCAGTTTCATAATTGTCATAAGAGATCAAATAAATTGTGTAACCTCCTAACGACCAATCAATATTTCCAAGGCTTGGATCAAGTTTATCATCTGATCCAGTTGAATCGTTGACCTGCTCCTGTGTAAGGGATGCACCTAAATCCATTGCTATTATAGAATCTGGTTCCAACTGAGTCACCTCAGACATATTAAGTTGTAGGGTTGTATCGGTAAGCATAACGGGGTCTTGTCCAAAATCAATCTCTGAGCTGATCGTTTGTAGTGAGTCATCTACAAGATTGAAGATTTCATCTGACATTTCCACTCTAAGTGAATCCGAAATCTCTCCTGTAATCTGAAGCGAATCAGTACTGAACTCATCGGAGATCATTAATGGATCTGTGAGGGTTACTATGGCCAGAGAATCAGCGCTCGCCTTTTCATATGTTGCAACTGAATCGGCAACGTGTTGAATTGAATCTTGAATCGCCTGCCTGCGGTCTGATTCCTCATTAAGTGCATTCAAAATGCGCCTTGCCCGCTCCGCGTGAGAATACTTCTCATAAGAGTCACGTAAATGTGTAAGAAGTAGCGGAAGTGTTAATAGACTATCAGTTGCGGTTGCCGTTGAGTCAAAGTCAGAATACATCCCGCGAACCTCCAGAAGACTATCCTCAACAGAAACTGGAAGGGGAGCAAGAATATCAAGACTATCTGATGCCGCTAGCTCTAAAAATACTTTACTTGAAGCTAATAGAGCTTTGGGGGCAACAGAAGTTTGATGCCAATTCAGTCCAAGATGTAGCATATCACTCATGACTTCTTCGGAAGCCTCTCCCTGCCATTTGATCTGATACTCCTGATACTTTCGCTCAGCGACCGCAGAGGAATCTGTAGAAACTGTATTCGTTGCAGGTTGATCTAAACGTAGATATGCCTGATTGGTTAATTCAGACTGTGGATAATCCGAAACAATGATTTCATACAAGCGACGGGCAGTGAGAGTATCACCGAGTGCCTGCTGAACCTCTGCCAGTGCATAATACGCTCGCTTAACGACTTCTTCTGCAATATTATCTTCAATAACCATACGGTACCAGACAGCAGCAGAATCAGGCCTGTTCATCGACAGAAACAGCACATTTGCCAATTCATAACGGGCATAGGCTCGGTCATGCAACAACTGGTCAAATGTTTCATCGGTTCTAGGGACGGCTGACACATCAACCCTTGGAAGATTGATCGTGGCATTCTCAACCTCACCATTTTCACCTGAACCATCGGCTTCGTCCGATACTGACGCAACAATTGCGGCGATACGACGCCAGTTAGGAGCCAGTGGGCGAGGCCCCCAAATTGCTATGAAGTCCTCTCGGGCATACAACATTTGTTGAGAATCTTTATGGAATAAAAATCCAGCTTCCCCCTCAGATCCTGCAACGGCTGTTTCCCCATATCCACGATCATCAATTGCAGATAGATTTCTACGAAAACCTGACTCAGATTGGCGCTGCCGCATTTGACGCTCTAACTCCGCTAACTCTTCTGCACGCCTCTGGCGCAGTTCCAGAACAACCTCCGCAAAACTGCTGTCATCCAAGGTTCCTAAGTATAAAAGTGAATCCATCAAAAGAATTTGATCAAGTGCATCAGAAAAATCACCGTAGATTTGAGCCTGTTCCTCGCTATCGGTAATTGCACTTGGTGACGGTAGAAGAGGCTTTGAAGGCGACTGGCTAGTCCCTCGTCTATTTCCTACGGTTTTTATTGATGATGCAGCGGTATCAAAATGGGCTGCGGCATATGGAAAATCCACCACAATATCTCTATAATAGGTCGCCAGAGCATAATGAATTCGGCCACGAACCCTTGAACCATTCGCAGAGGGTTCATATAATAGTTCATCATATTCAGCCAGTGCCTCATCATAGAGACCCATTGAAATCAGGATACGACCTTTCAGGTAGTTCAATTCAGCGCGATAGTCATAGTTTTTATCGTCTCGTTCCATGCGGCGGAGGCGGGTCATAGCTTCCAGTGGATCAAGATAAACCGCATGAACGCGAACGGCATTGAACTGAGCAGCATAGGAAAGCTCATAAAATGGACGATAACTCTGAACTCCATCATATGCAGAGACCGCATCCTCATAGCGCCCAACTTTTTCAAGTGCTTGTGCCTGCAGGAATTGGGCTCTGGCTGCAATCCGATTTTCACGGACTCCTTCCAATCCAATTTGTAACTCATTGATCGCCTGCTCCACATTCTGATTCTGTATGTGTAGCTCTGCAAGAATCAATCGATAGAGCGGTTCCCAACGAGTTGAAAGATCCTCATTGCTCAACAATGCCTGTAAGTGAGTTAAGGCATCTTCAAATGCTTCACTTGCGATTAATGTGCGCGCTAACCAGAAACTTGCTTCATCTTGAAGTGGAGAATCAATCTCAAGGATCTCATTAAACTTCTCTTCCGCACCTGCATAATTTTGAGTATAGAACCATGCTTTTCCAATAATCATAATGGCATCATCTACCCATTTGGAGTTGGGATGCTTGCGAACAACATCTGCACTCTTTGAAATGGCATCCTCAAAGGGGCTTTGCTGGGAGAATGTCCGATCATTGCGCCCAAACAGTGAGATAAATACATCCTGATCAACAGGGTCATCTTTACTCTGCTCCTCGATATTGCGAATACCCTCACCAAGAGAGCGCTCAGCATTATAAAATTTGTTGTAATAGGCAGAAAAATTATCAAATCGAGTTCCAAGGAAAGAATTACTGCTACATCCTGAGATGCATAGTAACAGACAGATCCCAAACAAAATAGAGAGTCTGATATCAATCAACATAGCTAACATGAACTAAGTTAGTGCGGCCTTTGCGAGGAAGAGGCATTCCAGCACAAATGACGATGGTATCGCCACTTCGAATGTACCCATTACTGACCAATGTTTGTTGCACCAATCTCACTCCGGCATCCGTATCACTTTGGAAAGGGATTTGAAAAGCTTTTGTTCCCCATAAGACACCTACCTGCCCTATTACGCTCGGTGAATCTGTAAACGCGTAGACTGGCATGCGGGGGCGATGTTTGGCTAATGCGCGTGCAGTTGCCCCTGACGCGGTCAAACAAACGAGGGCGCGAGCACCAACATTTTTGGCTAGCTCACAGGCCGTGAGGCTAACTGCATCGGTAATATCTTGTTGGTCTTCTACTGCACTTAACCCCTCAGGAAGTCCTCTACTTTTCTCAGGCAATGCATACCAATGGTCTTCGGCTGCCGTAACGATCCTAGCCATTGCTGCGACGACGCTGGCAGGGTGTTGCCCTACCGCAGTTTCACCGCTGAGCATCACCGCATCTGTGCCATCAAGTACTGCATTGGCAACATCACTTGCTTCGGCTCTCGTGGGTACATGATCTTCAATCATGCTTTCTAGCATCTGTGTTGCCGTAATTACTGGTTTACCGGCTAAGAGGCACTTGTGAATGATCGTTTTTTGAGCATGCGGAATAGAGGACATTGGCATTTCAATTCCTAAGTCACCACGCGCGACCATAATTCCATCACTGACAGCCAAAATATTATCAATGGCTTCAAAGGCTTCTGGTTTTTCAATTTTTGATATGATTCCCGCACGATGGCCTGCCGCCTTGAGATGTTTTCGGAGATGCACGACATCGGTCTCATTACGAACAAAAGACAGTGCAATCCAATCAACATTCAAATCAATGCCTACTTGCAGGTCAGATAAATCTTTTTCGGTCAATGCTGGCCCACTCGTTCGAACATGAGGAAGATTAACCCCCTTACGGGATTTCAAAATTCCTCCGATATCTACTCTGGCATGGACATCATTTCCATCAATAGAAAGAACTGTTAACGATAGCCTCCCGTCATCCATTAGAATTTTACCGCCAAGAGCGACATCAACAGCTAGTGCCTTATAACTAATGTAGATATGATCTTCGTAAGAAATATCATCAAGCGAATGTGACGCTGAAATCACAACTTCACTGCCTTCTACTAGGGAAATAGAATTCCCTTTGACCCGACTAACTCGAATCCGAGGTCCTTGCAGATCTTGTAGAATTGTGACTTGCCTGTCTTGTTTAGCGGCCTCCTCACGTACGGTCGCAACCATTGTTCGGTGGGTTTCATGATCACCGTGGGAAAAATTGAGTCGCACCACATCAGTTCCAGCTTCAATAAGGGCGGAAATTGTATCCCGATCACTTGAGGCCGGCCCCAAGGTTGAGATGATCTTGGTATGGCGCGGCATTGATGGAGAAATCATAAAACTTAAATTTGTTATATCTTTGCACTTTAACACATACACTGGCAATCTGCTTCCATTATCTAAAAAATTATGCGTAACGCTTTCATTATACTATGTCTATGGTCAGTTTCAATGAGCATCAAAGCTCAGGATATGCGTACTATTGACTTTCCAGATGTGTCTGGTCTTCACACATTAGTTACTGACCTACACACTCATAGTGCATTTTCTGACGGGAGTGTCTGGCCGAATATTAGAATTCAAGAGTCCCATCGTGATGGACTTGATGCCATTGCCATCACAGAACATTTAGAATACCTTCCACATCGAAATGATATTCCCCTCCCCGATCATAACCGCTCGTTTCAAGTGGCAAATAGGGCCAATGGTGATCATCCATTGATTGTTATACATGGGGCAGAAATTACTCGGGGGCTTCCACTCGGACATGTGAATGCCATCTTTATACAAGATGCCAATGCACTTGTAGCTCCACGGGGAGAAGAATTCATGGATGTAATAGACGTGTTTGAAGAAGTTGAACGGCAAGGAGGATATGCATTCTGGAACCATCCTGCATGGACGGCTCAGCGCCCAGATGGTATCGCAAAATTAGAAGATCTGCATACATCATTGATTGAGGAAGGGTTGATACAAGGCATTGAGGTCGCCAATCAGTTCACGTACTCTGATGAAGCACTTCAGATTGCGCTTGATTACAACCTTGCGATCCTTGCAACGAGTGATATTCACGAACTGATAGATTGGGATTTTGAGATTGCTGAAGGCGGTCATCGGCCTGTGACCCTTATTTTTGCCGAGGACCGCACCTCGGAAAGCATTCATAACGCATTAAAACAACGTCGCACCGTTGCTTGGCATCGTAATACTTTGATCGGTCGTGAATCTGAGATTCTGCCTCTGATTGATTCATCAATCCAAGTATTACATGCCCATTACAGACCAAGAACATCGGTCTTGGATGTGACTTTACAAAATCATTCTGATGCAAGATTTATACTGCGTAATTCGTCTGACTTCACATTTCATGAGGATGCCAATCTGTTAGAAGTGATGCCTCAAACCCAAACTGAATTTACTGTAAAAACTGCTGGCCAAGATGGCCCTTATGCTATTACTTTTGAAGTTCTTAATGCAGTCATTGCTCCTAATACACACCCAGAATTCACGCTCTTGATTGAAGTTGAAGGGTAAGGGTTGAACGAAATGAAGTGACATCAATGGCATTGCATGCGTCTATACTGCAAACCTATTTTTTATCATGAAACGACTATTGTACCTCATACCTTTTTTATTGACAGGATGTGTAGCAACACAAAACATTGCTGTTGAAGAGCGTTCACGCATCTATGATTTAGACTATGATTTAGTATTTGATGCGACAGTACAGGTACTTGCCGAAGAAGGGTTCGCTATTATTGATGCCCAGAGAGAGGAAGGAATTATCAATACAGATTACCGTGCTGAAGACAGAATTTTATTTTTCTTTTCGGGGCCAACGCGTCGGAAAGTTTCTGCTCTGATTTCCACAGCTCCTAACGGGACACAAGTATTACTCAACTTTGATCTACAGGAGTATGCAGAGCAAACGAATAGTGGTGTCTATCGTTCACTTCAAGTACCTACCCGAGTCGCGCAACGCTATTATCGTGAATTCTTTGAAGCGCTTGAAGAATATATTCAAAGGTATTGATAGACCTGATTGTCTCATGCATCATCGTGCTAGTCCAAGTAATGTTCAAGCAACTCAATCATCATTCCCTATCCTTATCAAAAGGGAATTATTTAGTCATCTGTGAAGTTCATAGAATGATGAAATCTATCCTTGTACTGTAAAGACGATGGCGCACTGAACCGACTACTAATCGTGAAGATTAGTCTCCAAGTGCTATCACAACAGTTAAGATGGCTATCCCAGCTCCGATCATCCAGATGAGTAAATTGTACTTGGTGTTTTGAGCGTCAATCTTTGATTTCAGGCGGGAAACGATTTTTATCGGGACCGTATTGAATATATATTCTGTGAATTCTACAGATTCGTCTATATCAAGTCCAGACTTTTGAACAGTTGAGAGGTTCGGACAATTTGACCTGACTGGCCAGCTTTGTCTCGTTTTATGGCTATTTGCGAGGTTCTTTAATGGATCTTCCAAGCCAACCAGAGATGATCTCATATGACAGAAAAAATAGCTCAAATATCCGTATTTTGGGCTCAGTATAATAAACAATTATCCGAAAATTTGAATCCACTTAATCAAAGTGAGTTTAATGGGAAGACCTGAATATGTCGCAATTTCTTTAGTGTGAGACTTATCACTGTTATCCAAATACTCTACTGGATAAACAAAATGACCATTACAATCGCTATTCTCAATCAGAGATTAAAGGTGTGTACAGCATGAAACTTCATAGTAATATGGATCAACGCAGAAGTCAGAATTATATTTGGGCATGCGTATCCGTGAAAACTGGATTAGGATATGAAGCAATTTGTAGGATGTAGAGGTAGATGAGACCTATGTTTGAAGGAAACGCAAGAAAATGAGTAATGCTAAGAGAATGGAAATTGAGGAACTGGGCGCAGTACAGTTGACAAGACTGCCTTAGAGAGAGCAAAAGATGGAGGAACGAATCAAGTACGGGCGGATGTCGTTTCAGATTCGACTGGTAAGACGCTGACAAAATTAGTTACCTGTATTTCCAGCACGGATACAACAACCTTAGCGACTGACTTCAAAGGCTACAAAGCGCCAGAAATAGTTACTCATAAAACAGTGAAGCATTTACTCGATGAATCTATCAATGAGGGGCTCATATCAACGGCATGGGGTCTTTCTACCCTTTGTTGAAGAGAGGATACTATTGCATCCATCATAGAGTGTCTCCCATGCAGTTACAGTACTATCTCAACGAGTTTATAGGCAGACACACGATTAGGACTTTACACAATTGACAAAATGGCGCGTTCAACCAAGTTATGTTTGATAAATGTCAAACATGCATCTTACACGAAACTGAATTCAACTCCGCTGTAGATTATTGATGAGCAAAAATGTAAACTTGCAAGGTGCAAAACGTGCAAAGAAGGATGAGTTCTATACGCGGTTACGTGTTGTTGAAAACGAGTTACGTCACCACAAAGATCATTTTTATGGTAAAGTGGTCTATTGTAATTGTGATGACCCACGCGTGAGCAAGTTCTTTGAATTCTTCTCAAAACAGTTTGAGTGGTATGGATTGAAGAAACTCATCGCGACTTGCTATAAAAATCAACAACCCGATCTGTTTTCACAGCATGATTCAGAGAAAGCAGTTTATCTGGAATACTATGGAGATCAAGATGGGAATTGCCGCCCTGATCCACATGAGATTCATGTAAAGCCTTTGAAGGGTGATGGGGATTTTCGGAGTGCTGAGTGTATTGAGTTATTGAAAGAAGCCGATATTGTAGTAACCAATCCACCGTTTTCTCTTTTCAGAGAATATGTGGCGCAGTTAATGGAGTATGATAAAAAGTTTTTGATTATTGGGAATATGAATGCGATTACCTACAAAGAGATTTTCCCGCTTATTATGCAGAATAAGATCTGGTTAGGATACGGAACCTCTGGGCGAGACATGCTTTTTGATGTGCCTGATGAGTATGCAAAAGAGCTGGTTGAAACAAAAAAAGAAGGTAGTGCATACCGAATTGTAGATGGCATTGTAAAAGGAAGGTTGGGGAATGCTTGTTGGTTTACAAACCTGCCCCACAAAAAGCGGAATGATGAGATGATTCTCTACAAGAGATACACACCAGAAGAATACCCGCACTATGACAATTATGATGCAATTGAGGTAAGTAAGACAAAGCATATTCCAGTTGATTATGCTGGAATAATGGGAGTTCCTATTACCTTCTTGGACAAGTACAATCCAGAACAGTTTGAGATTATGGGAGCAACAGAAAGCGAGGGAAGTGGTTTTTCTTGTGGTCTTTGGGATTCCAAAAGCAAAGTTAGACAAGCAACTATTAATGGACAGAAAGTCTACAAACGTATTTTTATCCGAAATAAGCAGATCTAATCATGAACATCCAAGAACAAAAAATCACAATCAAAGAGATCATTGACGGATATGCTAATGATCAATCTGGACTGGTTACTGGATATGGAGGAAGGTTGAATATCCGCCCACCCTACCAGAGAGAATATATCTATGATGGGAAAAAAGATTTTCAAGAAGCACTGATGCAGTCCATTTACTTTGACCGCCCTGTAAACTTGATTTATTTTGCAAAGGCCAACAACAGTGAATATGAATATGAGTTACTAGACGGACAACAGCGAATTATTACAATTTGCAAATTCATTGTTATACGTGAATTCTCTATGTCTATTGGTGATCGCCATACTCAATTCTGGCATGGATTAGACAAAAAGAATCAAGAACGCATTTTAAATTATGAACTCCATGTTCATGTTTGTGAGGGGAATCCAAATGAATTAATGCGTTGGTTTCAGACCATCAATACAGGCGCAAAAGAATTATCTAACCAAGAATTGAGAAACTCTATCTACAATGGTCCTTGGGTCACAGATGCAAAGAGCTATTTCACAAAGACCGGCGGTCAAGCAGACATGTGCGGGAAATATATGAGTGGAAAACGGGAGCGTCAAGATCATCTTGAGCGCATCTTGATCTGGAGAACTGGTTCCAACCAAGACTCTACGATTCGTGAGTACATGGCCGAACATCGAAATAAACAATCAGCAAAACATCTATGGGATTACTTCGAGAGTATTTATCAATGGATTGAATATACATTCAACATATCTGAAAACTCGAAGAATCACAGATCTAAAATGAAATCAGTGGACTGGGGAAGCCTTTACCATGCGTTCAAGGATAAAGATTATGATCCTGCCGAAGTAGCAGAAAAGGTTACGAATCTATTTAAGTGTCATTCCAATGAACTCAACCACGCAGGCATCTATCCATTTGTATTATCTGGTGATGAAAAGTATTTGAACCGTCGTGCATTTACACCTGATCAACGACAATCAGCATATGACAGACAAGAGGGCATCTGTGCTATTACGAACAAGGAGCTACCTATTGAAGAGATGGAAGCAGATCATATCAAGCCATGGTCTGAGGGAGGAAAAACAGATGCTGAGAATTGCCAGATGATTTGTAAGGCAGAGCATCACAAGAAAACTGCTACACAGATAAAAGATCTCTGGGCATCATCATGACGCTAACTCAACAATGCCATGAACTCACCAAATCACCCAAACCAGCACCCAATCAGAAATCCGGTAGGCCAAGACCACAGCCTCCGAATGATCTGATTAGCCCACTGGATCAATCCCTATAAATCTAGGGAGTTTGCAAAGATCATCATAAACACTCACTACTCCGAGGTAAATCAAGAAACCCTATAAACAGGCAATAATAGTCTGGGGAAGCCCATTCTAAGTTTCTTCTTATCTAAAAACTCTCCATCAAAATTGCAAAATTCTACACTTCGGAACTGGTTTAGATTTAGTGATCCATTGCTTGAGACCTTATTCAAATTTTGAATTCCCTTCAGATCGTTTTAAAAGCATTGAATGGTGTGATTACAGAAGACTGTGCCTAACTCTCAGAATTTGATACGCTACAATGCCTTCGCTTAAAAAAACACTGTGACTGCGTCTATAATACACAGAATAAGCATGATGACACCTACTGTATTTCTGGAGCTCTCCTATAAATGACTGTTCATTCTTTCAGATGATACGATCTAGTGGGCTTTTGCTACATGTCACTTCATTACCCACCCAATTTGGGATCGGTGATCTGGGACCAGCTGCTTGGAGATTTGTAGATACCTTGGTCAAGTCTGGTCAAACATGGTGGCAAATGCTTCCCCTTTGCCCAGTCGGACTTGGAAATTCTCCTTATGCAAGTCCTGCCTCATTCGCTGGAAATCCCCTATTGATTAGCCCCGAAATCTTGGTGCAAGACGGTTGGGTCCCCGAATCCAAAATCTACACCAACTATCCCCTCACCGAAGGCAAGGTTGATTACCAGAGTGCCTTAAATTACAAAATTGCCCTCCTTCATCTGGCATATGATCAATTTGTTGAACAACCTGCTCCGAGTGAATTTCAGTCGTTTATTGATCGAGAAAAAGATTGGCTGATTCCTTATGCAGCATTTCAAGCGAGAAAAACAAAATACCATCATCAAATATGGACAAGTTGGCCAGATGAAGATCACCAATTCAATCCCTCAGATTGCAACATTGATCTACCCGAGATTCAATTCTTTCTCTTTGAACAGTTCATCTTTGATTCTCAATGGCATAAACTATCCGAATATTGCCATCAAAATGGCGTGAAAATCATGGGAGATTTGCCCATCTATGTTGCACACGATAGTGTTGATGTCTGGGCACACCCAGAGTTATTTCAACTTGATGATTCCGGTGAACCATTAGTGGTCGCTGGGGTCCCTCCAGATCTGTTCAGCGACACAGGGCAAAGATGGGGAAATCCAATCTATCAATGGGATACGATGCACCAGCAAGGGTATCAGTGGTGGGTACAGCGTATGAAACGCGCTCTAAGCTTGTGCGATAGCGTTCGCTTGGATCATTTTCGCGGATTTGCTGGTTACTGGCAAGTCCCCGCTTCCGAAGAAACGGCAGTGCATGGGCGCTGGGTAACGGGCCCTGGACAATCTTTATTTGATCAACTCAGCAAAGAGATCGGTGCGATGAACCTGATTGCTGAAGACTTAGGTGTCATAACTCCCGATGTGATTGAACTTATGAATCACAATGGCTTCCCTGGCATGGCTGTCATTCAATTTGGATTTGATGCGGGCAACGATAACCTACACTTACCCCATAATTATAGACCCGATCAATGTATATACTCAGGCACACATGACAATAATACCTTATTAGGTTGGTGGCACGAATTATCAGATTATGAGCATGGATTTGCCAAAGCTTATCTTCATATTGAGTCATCCGATGATGTCTGCCCTAATGTCATTGAACGATGCATGCATTCAGACGCGGGCATCGTCATTGTGCCCGTTCAGGATGTCCTATCACTTGACAGCGATGCCCGGATGAATTTCCCCGGAACACTTGATGGTAACTGGGAATGGGCCTTAACTGATCAGCAACTGACTCAGCTCAAAGATGTGACCTCTCACTGGCTCAACAGCTTAACGACTCAAAGTAGGCGATTCACTCCGAAGAATTAGGATGGATTGCGGTGCAACACTTGCAGAGTCATCCTGCAGGGCACTATCACCCCAGCCCAAGCCCCAACTCCAACTATATTCATTTGGAATGATGAATTGAATCACATCCTTTGTAGGATTAAAACAGATGAGTAACATGTCTGGTGCAGAAAGCCACATCCCGAATGCTTGCGTACGAGTCCAATCATCAGAATTCATCACTCGCCCCTCTGGATGCCACCAAGTAGCATCTGGTAATCCATCCTCCCCTATCCGCCCGGTCAAAAACCTACCCCTCCGCAATGACGGGCATGCTTTACGAAAAGCCACTAACTCTTGAACAAATTTTAAAAAATTAGTTTGGGAATCGGCCAATTTCCAGTCATACCAAGAGATGTCATTGTCCTGACAATATGGATTGTTATTCCCATGCTGCGTTCGGCAAAATTCATCTCCACCTAAGATCATTGGAACTCCCTGAGATACCATCAAAGTCGTTAGAATACTTTTACGAAGGCGTTCTCTGCAAGCTAGAACATCAGCGTCTGTTGTCGCCCCTTCATGCCCACAATTCTGGCTGTAATTAGCATTGGTACCATCCCGATTGTTTTCTAAGTTTGCCAGATTATCTTTTTTCTTAAACGACACTAAATCCATTAAAGTAAATCCATCGTGAGATGTGACATAATTAATGGACGATGAAGGATGACGATGCCCCTTAGAAAATAGGTCACTAGATCCCGCAATCCTAGTCGCAAACATCCCCGTAGTCCGCGTTTCGCCACTCCAGTAACGACGTATCACATCGCGATATTTATCGTTCCATTCTCTCCAAGGATAAGGGTACTGCCCTAATTGATAGCCCGAAGTACCTAAATCCCAAGGCTCGGCAATGAGCTTTACCTGAGATAGAATAGGATCTTGCTGGATCATATGGAGCCATCCACTCTGCAAGTTAACCCTTGTGCGTTCTCTCAATAGCGAAGTCGTAAGATCAAACCGAAACCCATCAACATTCATGACTTCTACCCAATACCTAAGACTATCCATTATAAGCCGACGTACGAATGCATGCTCAACCCTTAGGGTATTGCCACATCCAGAACTGTCATACAAATAACGAGATTGTTTTGACTGAGTGATATAATATGAAGAATGATCAATTCCTCTCCATGATAATGTAGGACCTAAATGATTACCCTCACATGTATGGTTGTAGACTACATCAAGAATCACTTCAAATCCATTCTGATGTAAGACATCTACCATCGCTTTGAATTCGTCTACTGCCGTTGACGGACCCCCAGATGAAAATCGAGGATCGGGTGCAAAAAATGAAAGAGGATTATATCCCCAGTACTGTGACAACCCATGATTGATCAATCGTTCATCCTGTAATGTAGCGTAGATCGGTAGCAACTCAATTGTAGTCACCCCCAGCTGCTTTAAATGCATGAGAATCGGCTCTGAAGCAACACCGAGATACGTTCCTCGAATTTCTGATCGAACATTGGGATTCTGGATTGTCAGTCCACGCACATGAGTTTCGTAGATAATTGTGTCTGACCACGGAATCTTAGGCTTCGGACTTACGATGGTGGATGCCTCAATGACCCTACCGATTGGTGCATAAGGAGCACTATCTGCCGAATTAAGAATTAAATCATCATGGGATCGATCATGCCCAAAGAGGCTTTCGTCCCAGATAGGCATTCGACTAATCAAACGGGCATATGGGTCTAAAAGTAACTTAGCACCATTGAAGCGGTGCCCTTCATGCGGGGCCCATTGACCATACACACGATAAGCATAACATTGCCCTGATTTAATCCCTGCAACATACTGATGCCACACATCGCCTGACCGATGGGTGAGATCAATTACCCGCTCAATCACATGCTCTTCATTGAGTAAGACGAGTTCAATACGCTCAGCATTAGCACTGAAAATTGAAAAATTCGCACCATTGTGATCTAAGTTTGCTCCTAAATCAAGAGATTTATTCATAAATTATATGTGATAGCCGTGATAAAATCACGCCTTAAACTCTTAAACCGTATTTTTAGCCAAAATATCTCATCACCAACATTAAGATCTACCAATCATGAAGTCTGCCTCAGAACGCTGGTCAAGAGTGTTCATTACGTCTGTTAGCCCCCGTGTTCTTGAAGGTGACTGGCCGATTAAACGAACCGTTGGGGAGCCAGTCCACGTCGTAGCTGGCATCATCGTTGATGGCCATGACCAACTATGTGCAGGACTGTATGTCACACGTCTTGGTGGTGCGACAGAAGAGGTGAAGATGACTCCAATGCACAATGATGAATATACGGGCACCTTTATAGCTGATTCTCTAGGGCTTTATACCTATCATGTGCGTGCATGGATCAATCGCTATGGATCATGGCATGAGCAGTACGAACGCCGCTTTGAGGCAAAAATGCCAGCCTCTGAATTGAAAATAGAACTCCTTGATGGCGCAGCTCTACTCAAAGAATATGCGGTCAATGCTCCACAAGAACAACGTAAAAAACTATTGGCTTTTGCAGAGCGCTATGTTAATGGTGACATAGAAGCACCTCTTGATGAAGAATCTCTACAACTTGCCTTGTCCAATGACCCTCAAAAAGGGGCGGTTCAAAGCAACCCGCTCACCGTAGAAGTTGATCGGAAGCTTGCCGCGTTCGCTGCATGGTATGAGTTCTTCCCACGATCTACTTCCCAAGTGCAAGGGATTCATGGGACTTTTGACGATGCTGCCTTGAGGCTTGAACGGATCCGAGACCTTGGATTCGATATTGTTTATCTTCCTCCTATCCATCCAATTGGTACGACTTTTAGAAAAGGTAAAGACAATCATCCAAAAGCTAAATCTAATGAGCCAGGAAGCCCCTGGGCTATTGGCAGTCCATATGGGGGACATACCAGTGTGCATAAAGATTTAGGAGGACTGCCCGCATTTGACAGGTTTATGAAAACCGCAGATGCAAATGGATTGGAGGTCGCTCTTGATATAGCCTTTCAGTGCTCACCTGATCATCCATGGATAAAACAGCACCCTGAATGGTTTAAGAAGCGTGCAGACGGCAGCATCCGATCTGCCGAAAATCCTCCTAAAAAATATCAGGATGTGTATCCACTTGATTTTGAATGTGCCGATTGGCGAGAACTCTGGGAAGCACTCAAGAATGTATTTGAATTTTGGATTCAACGTGGCGTATTAATTTTTCGGGTTGATAATCCACATACGAAGCCCATGGCCTTTTGGACATGGTGTTTGAGCCGATTGCGAGTGAAACATCCTGAGGTCATTTTCCTTGCAGAAGCTTTCACACGCCCAAAATCAATGTATACCCTTGCAAAATTAGGGTTCAATAACTCGTATACATACTTCACTTGGCGCAATACCAAAGAGGAAATTACCGATTATCTAACGGAACTGACCTCTACCAATATAGCTGAATACTTCCGACCGTCCTTCTGGCCCAATACTCCCGATATTCTACATGAATATCTTACCAGTGGAGGCCGTGCTGCACATATCATTCGATATATCCTTGCCGCAACCCTGTCTCCAATTTATGGCATCTATGGCCCCCCCTATGAACATGTCATTGCTAATCAACACCCCGACCGCGAAGAGTATGCCGATAATGAAAAATATGAAATCCGCAACTGGAACTGGAATGATCCCGAATCCTTACAGGGTTTATTTCAAACTGTGAACCAGATTAGAAAGGAAAATATCGCTTTTCAGGAATTCAGGAATCTCAAATTCCTCAAGATTGAAAATCCCCTGATGCTGGCCTACTCAAAACATTCTGACTCTAATTCGATTGTATGCATCGTCAGTTTGGATCCATTTCAAGAACAAAAAGGAGAAATTGAGATTCCACTTGAAGCATTGAATCTACCTCAAAATTCACCGTTTCAGATGCTTGACTTACTTAAAGGAGAGCGATATATTTGGCAAGGACGTTTCCACATGATTCATCTCAACCCTCATTCAATGCCTGCAAGAATATTTCAAGTTATGCCGCGCGTACGAACTGAAGCTGATTTTGACTATTTTGTTTAGTCCACATGCCCACTGACTCCTCCTCTCCAAACCATCGCTGGCTTTCTGACGAAGACCTTTACTTTTGGGATCAAGGCACACTGACCAAAAGCTATGAACGCCTCGGTGGACATCTGCAATCTCAAGGAGCATGGTTTGCAGTCTGGGCCCCTCATGCGGATCAAGTAAACGTTGTTGGCGATTTTAATGGCTGGGATGATCAGGCAAATCCAATGCAAAAAATGGGCAGTGGGTGCTGGGAATGCTTCGTAATGCAGGCCTCTGAAGGGCATCGCTACAAATTTCACATCCAACGAGATCAATATGTCGTTGATAAATGCGACCCCTATGCCGTCCAGATGGAGCCTCCCCTCTCACATGGAAGTAGTGTTGAGGGCCTCTCTGCAATACTGAATCCACTCAACTATCAGTGGAATGATCAGACATGGATGAACAAGCGAAATGGTCCTGCAACACTCAATCAGCCTATCTCAATATACGAGGTACACCTTGGATCTTGGCGACACAAAGAGTATGGTACCTCATTGTCTTACAGAGAGATAGCTCCTGCTCTTGCCGATCATGTATTAGAACTCGGCTTTACCCATGTTGAACTTCTCCCTGTTGCTGAGCACGCCTATTACGGCTCTTGGGGATACCAGATCGTCGGCTACTATTCACCAACCCATCGCTATGGATCCCCAACAGATCTAATGTTTCTCATTGATACGCTCCATCAGCGTGGTATCGGAGTCATCATTGATTGGGTCCCTGCACATTTTGCAACCGATGCCCAAGGCTTAGTCTTTTTTGATGGCTCTACGCTCTATGAATATGATGACCCCAAAATGCGATATCATCCCGATTGGGGCACCCTCATCTTTGACTACGCAAAACCGGGAGTTCGTAACTTTTTAATCTCAAATGCACTGTTCTGGCTTGACAAATACCATGTTGATGGCCTTAGAGTAGATGCTGTGGCATCCATGTTATATCGGGATTATTCACGCGATGAATGGACTCCGAATATCTATGGTGAGCGAGAAAACCTTGAAGCGATTGATGTCATCAAGAAAACCAATGAGGCGGTCTATTCTCATTTCCCTGGTGCCTTTACCATTGCAGAAGAGTCAACGGCATTTCAGGGGGTTTCTGCGCCGACCTATGACCATGGGTTAGGGTTTATGTTCAAATGGAATATGGGATGGATGAATGATGTTCTCGCCTATATGAGTGAGGATCCTGTTCATCGAAAATACCATCATAACCTTCTCACTTTCTCGTTTGTCTACGCATTTAGTGAGCATTATATTCTCCCTCTATCTCATGACGAGGTTGTACATGGTAAAGGGTCACTCTGGGATCGTATGCCTGGAGATGAGTGGCAGAAAGCTGCTAATTACCGAATCCTTCTTGGCCATATGTATGGGCATCCTGGAAAGAAAATGCTGTTTATGGGAAGTGAATTTGCTCAAACACAGGAATGGACTCACGATCACCCACTCAATTGGGATCTGCTCAACTACGCTACACATCAAGGCATATTCCGACTCGTCCAAGATTTAAATTCCTTGTATCATAACTCCCCTGCTCTTTGGGATGATACCCCACATAGCTGGGGATGGATTGGCGAACATGTTGAAGATTCTATTCTCATTTATAAGCGGGGAAATCATCCCTGTACCATTCTTTTTGCTCTGAATTTGACACCTGTACCTCGCCATGATTTTCGAATCGGTGTCATGTCTGGAGGATCTTGGACTGAACGCCTTAACAGCGATAACCTTAAATATGGAGGCAGTGGAATCATAAATCATGGGCATATCAAACCCAAAACAATACCATGCCACGGTCATCCATCAAGCATCGTGGTGACTCTCCCCCCGCTTTCGTTTATCGTTCTTGAGCAGAAGTTATAATGTACCCTGCATCATTCAACTAATATTCTCGTATAAGCTCGTTTACTTAATCCTCTCTATATCGTTATGAATAATAATATTTTCAGGTACGTAACTCTATTGCTATTATTAGCATTACCTACGGCAGTTCACGCTCAGATCAATGCATTTGGACTTGCCTCTGAAATTTCTCATAATTCAGTTTTTGTATCTCATCCCGTTCCGAGTGAGGAAGCTCCTGGATCTGTTTACATCTATAAACATTCAGCTGATACAGAGAGTTGGGAGGTCGTTAATGAACTCTCTGCTTCTGACGGGACTGTTGGGGATGCCTTTGGCTACCAGATTGCAATTCATGGCGATTATCTTGCAATCGGTGCACCATCCTTAGATGGTAATGGTGGTGCGGTATATATATTCACCCTTAATGCATTGACTAATTCATGGGTTGAGTCCTTGAAATTAAGTGGCTCCAAGGATGCTCCAATTGGTGGAACCGTTTCTCTTATGGGAGAAACCCTCGTAACAGGTTCAATGGTCGGAGTTGATTCCACCCATTCGGTATCTGTTTATACACGCGGAGAGCAGGGATTTGAGTTTTCTGGATCATTGAACCACGATAGTACCACTGCAACTGATCTTTTTGGAGCCTCCACAGTTCTTGCAGATAATGGGAATATCTACGTTGGTGCGCCAGGTGCTAATGAAGGGGCTGGTGTGATTTATCAGTTTGCCAATCATGATGGATCATGGCATGGAGAAGTGATCCTTGATGGCAATGATGAAAGAATTAATGGCAAAGCCTTGGGGGCTGTCATTCAAGTGGTCAACGGCTCAATGCTTTTGGCAGGAGCCCCAGGGATTGTCCCTAATGTGCAACCCACTGCACCACCTCCTGCCGGCAAATTGATTTGGGCTGGCTTAAATGAAACTGGACTTGAAGTTCATCAGGTTCTTGACAGTGGATCAGATGGTGAAGTTGACCTTTTTGGACTAGGTTTCAATGCCCATCATTCAACCTTAGTGGCTGGAACCCCAATAGCAGTAGCTCAGAAGGGAGCTGCAATGGTCTTTCAACTTGATTCTGAGTCAAACCAATGGACCCAAACGAGTCTCTTTGAAGGTGGACAAGGGGATGTCCTTTTTGGCATGATTATTTCTGCACATGACAGTGTCGCCGTTGTAAGTGCTCCCGGTACTAACTTGGGTAAAGGTACGGTTCGTATCGCCACATTAAATTCTGAAACTCAAGGCTGGAGTGTCAGTGAGTCACTGATGACTGGAAAAGAATTGGTCTTACTCTCCAGTGGATCTGTTGAGTGTGAAGATGGTGTCGCTGGTCAGTTTGAATGTGGTAATATTGATTTATTATCGTACATGACTGTGGAAGATTTGGGAGGAGCTAGCGGGATTAATACCAATGACCTGTGGGGCTGGGTAGACCCAGAAACTAATCGCGAATATGCGATCGTTGGCCGGACCAATGGTACATCTTTTGTAGATATTACCGATCCAGCTAACCCCACCCTGATTGGAGACCTTCCACTTACCGAAGGTGCTAGTCCAAGTTCGTGGCGGGATATCAAGGTATATGCTAATCATGCTTATATCGTGGCCGATAACGCGGGGCCTCATGGAATGCAAGTATTTGATTTAACGCGTTTACGTGACACAAGTGATGCCCCTACCCTATTCACTCACGATGCCCATTATGATGGTGTGGCCAGTGCTCACAATGTTGTCATCAATGAAGATACAGGATTTGCCTACATCGTAGGAAGCGGGGATGGCGGAGAAACCTGTGGTGGAGGATTGCACATGGTCAACATTCAAGACCCTGTAGCTCCAGAATTTGTCGGATGTTTTGCTGATATCACAACGGGGCGACGTGGAACCGGATACTCCCATGATGCCCAGTGCGTGATTTATGAAGGCCCAGACAATGATTATCAGGGGCAAGAAATTTGCTTCAATTCCAATGAAACAGCACTGAGCATTTCGGATGTGACCGACAAAAGTAATCCGATTGCCGTTTCTGTCGCAGAATATCCAAATGTTGCCTACACGCATCAAGGATGGTTGACTGAAGACTTTCAGTACTTTTATATGAACGATGAGTTGGATGAGCTCCAAGAGAAAGTCATCGGAACTCGCACCCTTATTTGGGATGTTTCAGATCTTGATGATCCTTTATTAGTCGGAGAGTTCTTCTCAGATAACCTGTCAAGTGATCATAATCTCTACATTCAAGGCGATTTGATGTATCAGTCAAACTATCGGAGCGGATTACGAATCTTTGATATCAGTGATCGTACAAATCCAGTCTTAACTGGATTCTTTGACACTTTTCCTCTCGGTAGTGATCGGCCTGGATTTGATGGGTCATGGAGTAACTACCCATTTTTTCCAAGTGGAACGATCATCGTTTCCAGTATAGGCGAGGGACTTTTCGTTCTTAAAAAACAAGAGCTTGATATCTAATCATGATGAGAAATCTACTCTCTGCTATTGTTACTGTTCTGTTAGGTGTAACGCATGTCCAAGCCTTTGCTCAGACTCATCAGGTAGCATTTAGTAGCGAGATTTTACCCATCATTCAAGAAAAATTTGCTCCCCTGTTAGCTCGTGAAACTGGACTATCTCTTGATTCATGGGATGGGTTGATGTCTGGATCAGACTATGGAGAAGTGGTCATTCCTTACGATCCTAAAGGTAGCTTACTTATCCGTCTTGCTACCGAACTTTCTGATGCTGATTCGCTCACTAGTGTAACCTCTGATATATCTGATACTGACTTGATGACAGTCCAGTCATGGATTGAACATGGAGCACCAAATGATGATGGACACATTGCATTTGCCGAGGCAGAACACTTACTCTATGTATGTATTCAGGGGGAAGCAAAGGTTGCAGTCATTGATATGGACACGAATGTCGTGATTAGAACCATTGACCTGCAGGCCCTTGGGTTCACTGCTGATGCGAGACCGCATCATGTCGCAGTGGAACCCGATGGATCCGCATTTTATGTCTCGTTGATCGGTGACGACCGCGTCTTAAAATTCGATGACAATCTTGAGCTCATTGGGCAGATGCCCTTTGAGCGACCAGGAATGCTGGTCGTTAGTCCAACCGATAGTTTGCTATTTGTAGGACGCTCTATGAAAGCCGTCAACCCACCACAACGAATTGGTGTCGTTGACCGGACTATGATGAGCTCTGATGAGTTGGATGTCTTCTTTCCCCGCCCCCACGCACTTGCAATAGATCCTTCGGGATCCTACGTATACGTTGGAAGTCTTGCTGAAAATCGAATCGCAATTGTTGACCATGAAGCGGGTGTCCCTGAACTCCAATCTATTGAAGGTAACACCCATACATTGGTCCAGTTTGCTGTCTCCCCTGACGGTCAAACCATGGTGGTAGGTGGTCAATTGACTGGACAATTTTTCTTCTTTGATATATCAAACCCTGCAACCCCCACTTTGGATGAAACCATTCAAGTCGGAATGGCCCCATGGCATCCAGTCTTTTCTCCAGATGGAGAATTTGCTTGGTTTGGAAATAAAATGGGCAATCGGGCTACGGTCGTTGATGTCTCCGACCGCCGTATTGTCGGGACTGTTGAAGGGCTTTCTGAACCGCATGGGGCAGCTATTTCACCCGATGGAAAGACGGTTTATATTTCCAATAACAATCTCAATGGTGCTTACTCTGGACAATATCAATGGCGGGATAACACGCCAGTTGGGGCCATTGCAGTCATTGACTCAGAAACTCGTGAAATCACAAAAATGCTTGAAGTGGGGCATAATCCCACAGGTCTTGGGACACGGTAACAGCCATTTTTGGTGGTCCTTTGGCTTGTTATTTTTGATAGGTTGTGTTTCAACCAGAGAACCTCAGACTTCTGATTTTCCTATTTTTCCACCCTCCTACTCTCAGGAGATCTACGGGATCACCGTTATAGACACAAGTGGCCATACGCTTCAACATCCCTTCCATGGTGGATTCAATCTCCCCCGTCCACAACTCATAGATATTGACGGAGATCAGGATCTGGATTTGTTTCTTCAAGAACTCACTGGTCATCTAAAATTTTTTGAAAATACGGGTACTCCCACCGAACCATCGTTTACTTGGCGCAGTGACCGGTATCGTAATTTAGATATCGGGGAATGGTATCGGTTCGTGGATTTAGATCAGGATGGTGACTACGATCTGATTGGGGAAACGATCTTTAGTTATCTGAGATTGTTCCGCAATGATGGATCACCGACTTCACCATCATTTGCAACCCCGCTTGATTCATTACCTGATGCTCAAGGTGTTCCCCTATTCATGGATCGTCAAAATATCCCCACGATCATAGATTTAGATTGTGATGGGTTGCTTGATCTCTTTATTGGACGAGTGAGTGGAACCGTGTTACATTATGAGTCCATAGGAGTTGATGAATCTGGGCTCCCCAAGTTTGAGCTTGTGACGGATCGATTTGAAGATATTGAAATTCTGGGCATGTTTGCTACGCTACATGGAGCCAATGCCCTTTCCTTCCATGATATTGATCAGGACGGAGATCAAGATATGTTCTGGGGAGATTTTTTTGAGGCTGGAATTCTACTGATTTCTAATACTGGAACTTGTGAGATCCCCAACTTACGCAACGAGCCGATTGCGTTTCCAGCTGGTAATCCAATTAAGACGAGTGGCTATAACTCTGTCCAATTTTCAGACCTAAACGGTGATGGTACCCATGAGCTATTCTTCGGTGTGCTCGGTGGGGCATTCAATCCTAGTTCCTCATCGGTTGATAATTTCTATCATATGGACCCAACCGATGAAGGGTTGGAGCTGAAAACAAAAACCTTACTGTCAGGCATTGATGTGGGAGCCGATTCTTATCCTGTATTTGCTGACTTAGATGGTGATGGAGATCAAGATCTACTAATTTCTAACAAGATTTCTCCCTCCGATTATGCTTCTGCGACGATCTACTATTATGAAAATACGTCCGTTGATGGGGAATTAAAATGGGAGCAAACGGATCCACTTGATATAGAGGGAAATTACAATCTTGCTCCGACGTTAGCGGACTTAGATGACGATGGAGATTTAGATATGCTAGTTGGTACTTGGAATAAAGGATCCCTCTATTATCAAAATGTTGGGACAGCTGAATCTCCAAATTTCCAGTTGATTGAAGCAAATACCGTCATTCTGACTCGCGGTAGCAATAGCACTCCGACCTTTGTTGATATTGATGATGATGGAGATCAAGATCTCTTTATTGGTGAGTCATCTGGAGAGTTAAACTTTTACCTCAATAATGGGAATCCTAAGGAACCGAAATTTGATTTAATCAGTGACAATTTTGAAGACATTGATGTTGGCAGACGGAGCGTGCCGCGCTTTGTAGATATAGATGGAGATGGCGATCAGGATTTGATTGTGGGGCGCGAGGCTGACGGGGTCATGCTCTATCTCAATAATGGAACTGCTCAACTTCCGTTTTTTGTAGAGCATGGTACGATTGATGCACCATTTCCATTACTGGCTGTCCCTGAATTTGTAGACATTGATTCAGATGGCGACTTGGATATCTTCAGTGGTGGGCATGGGGGTGGATTACTATTTTTTAGAAATCTTAAGTTCTAATTAATGGTCTCTTCAATTTTTTGAGATTGGACTAGTTTTGGAATCCTTCGGGATAAAGATATAGTCCTACGAGATAGGGTTAGATTGCATAGGCGAATCGTTCTTTACTTCGGAATCCTCCTGCACGAACTTTGGTAGTTTTGATCCTAAATGACGAAAATCGTTTTATATGCTCGTCAATGTGGCAATCAAAATAGTAGCAATATTCATCCAATACCCATTAACAGAAAGCATTTCCTCTACCACGTATTTTATCGTTTGCGTCTTTAACTTGCTTAATTTGAACAGTATTTTTTTGTTTAATCCTCCCTAATCACAGGTAGATATGGCAAGAGAATGATTGAAGGGATGTGACATTGATAGTTAAGAATTTGGGGGCTCAACATCTTAATCCAATTCTGGATAGCCATTTGCTAACACTGAAATGGGTAAAGGAATGATGGGATTATTTCAGTGTAGGACAGTCAGATTTTCTAAGGCTTACAATTACTCGTTTATGTTGGGGGTTCCTGAGTCATATACTGTATTTGACTCGCCTCAGTGAGCTACACGTATCAATTATCGTATGCGAGATATAGCTTTGTCTGAGCAGGCGGAATAAAATTATTTATTCCGCCTGCTCTCAAAATTACTTAATCAGAACCATGCGCTTCGCATGACGGAATTGCCCCCACTCTAATGTGTAGATATACTGGCCACTTGCAACCTGTGCGCCACTATCAGAAAGGCTGTTCCATGTGACTGAATGAGTTCCCTGTGAATATAATTCATCATTAATGAGCGTCCGAATCAAACGGCCATTCATATCATATACTCTTACACTCACACGCTTATCCAATGGTAGGGTAAACGAGAAATTGGTTGATGGATTAAATGGATTTGGGTAGTTGGAATGTAGCTCAAAATCTGTAGGAACAATCACACGGTCATTTGAAATGCTCGTTGATATTCCATCACTGCTCATTACCATCATGAAGGCTCTGTTTGGATTTGGAGTTGCAGATAGTGTATCGGTGATGACATACATGGAGTCCGTTGCACTGTACACCTCATTGTATACATAAATGCTGTCAGGAATGCCAGAGAGAGACATTGCAACTTCGGAATGCCCGTCATTATCTACATCTCCAAGAAATACAAATTTGGTGGCTCGTATACCTAATGAACCTAGATCATCATCATTATAGGTTGATGACAAGTAGGTCGTTTTTACACCAGCACTGTCACGATTCACAGTATCAAATATCGTACCCATGGGCATGGGAAATTCAATCTCTTCAACTTGATAACTTTTCGCATCCTCTACATCACCACTCCCATCATAATGGACTATTCTAACCCATTTGGGAGGAGAACCATCCGCAAAGTTCTGGGGAGTGTAAGGATCTCCCGTTCCTATCAACTCTTGTTTTCCGTCTTGATCAATATCTCCGGCGGTAAGTCCCCAACGCGATACCTTTTCTTTAATTGTCTGATAAACAACATTATCATCGAGAATTTTTAATGGGTCCTCTCCTTGTTCATAGTTGAGAATTGTGAGATCAGCAGTGATATTTGAGGGGCAATAAACTTCATGATCACCATTATTATCAATGTCAACGACAACACATCCGAAGTATGAGATGTCATCATTATCAATCGCTAAGGGAACTGCATAGTATTGGGCATTTTCCGTTTCGGAATCAATATATGAATCGGGGCCATCAACACCTATAACATACAAACTCATATAATTCCAGCTTGATAACACAATTTCATGAGTCCCATCTCCGTCAAGATCGGCAGGAATAATTCCATAAGCGCTACCCCCCCCGCGGCCAACCATATCAACCGAATCCGATCTACTTGTCCATCGTTTCTCCAAATTAAATGAGGCAAGGGAAGTTCCTAAATCCGAAGCGGTCACAACATACCAACTATCATATATGGGGTCAGCACCATTGTTGCCAAACAACAATTCAGAGATTCCATCATTATCCACATCAGCGGCAGTGATCTGCTCTGTCCAGAATCGAGAAGGCAAATCTCCATCAAAATCCCAAAAATTGGGGAGAATGTTGAATGTGTTATCTCCCATGGCTTCTACAACTGCAAGTCCTGGGCTTGGAACCGCTACTTTAATGGGGCTATCATCGGGAATGTTTAACCCTGTGAAAACATAAAATTCACCCAAACCATCATCATCTAAATCACCAAAACCAACTCCACGTGCATTATTTGTAGCACCTGACATTGGATTCAAGGTTGGAGAAGAATAGATAAGTTCCCATGTATCTGCACCAGCAGATTCAAGAATATGAACTCGACCGCCCCCTGAATAATCAGTAAGAATGACCTCAACTTTGCCATCGCCATCTAAATCTGCGGGGCCTGCGATGCTTGGGGCACCCGCTTGAAATCCCAGTGCATAAGCAGGTATATCATCTTCTGAAAATGCCTCAGTAGGACTTGGTGTCCATTGATAGACGACTTTCTGGGCCGTCGCAGACCCAGCTATCAATAAGAAAATTGGAACTGAAAAGTAGTAAAGTATTTTTTTCATCTGTTGTAAAATTGGTTATTGGTTCTGGTTGGCATTAGCTATCAGCAAAGGCCAACCTTCTCTGTATGAAGCATAATGTAAGCATCATCTACCTCTCTTCATCTCATTGAGGCTTTCATTAGAACGTTGATTTACATCATTAATTGAATTAAAAGAACACTAAGTATTATATTTGCAATATACAAATATCACGAATTAATTATCAATAAATGAATTCCATAACAAAGTTACCATTAATTCTAATATTCAATCTGAGAATAGATAGTAGTGCTTAACCTAAAATACTAATCTACAATTAAAAATGTTCCATCCAACACTTAGTGGGTTGTAAATATTTTTTGATTCTCAAATGCTCAAGGGCATTGGAATTTGTCAAAACAAGTATTGAATCTCCCTTCAATCAATCCTGTTAATTTCCGCACTAACTTCAAATACTTAGATTTGTGAATGCTAAAAACTAGTGTAATCGGTAGCTATGCGCCCCCGGCGTGGCTCATAACTGCTTTGGAAGCTATGAAACTCGGGGAATATGGAGCCTCAGATATTAAAGAAACCTTTGATTGTGCAGTTGATCTTGCCATCCGAGACCAAGAAGATGCAGGAATTGATATTATTACCGATGGCGAAATGCGGCGTTTAGGATTTTTTACAGCAGGTTTTTATGAGCGACTGACTGGATTAACTCCGCTTGAATATCAGAGAAAATTAGGCCCTGGTGGACATGATCAACGTGAACGCTATAAACCGTTAGAACCATTTTCTGCCCCTAATGGACTCGGAATCGTGGATGAATTTCTGTATTCCAGCTCCCGAACAAATCGCCCCATGAAAGTCACCTGCCCAGGACCATATACACTTTCAGGACGAATTCAAACCGGCACCGTATATAAAGACCGCGTAGAAGTGGCAAAAGAATTCGTACACATCATCAATTCAGAACTAAAACAAGTCGTTGACCATGGCGCGACATTAATTCAACTAGATGAACCCTCTGCCGCTGTTCATAAAAACTCCCCTGAAGAATATGTTGAACTCTTTAATCAATCCGTCAAAGGTATCAATGCAGAAATTAGCATTCATCTGTGTTTTGGCAACTACCTCGGTCGGCCAGTAGCACATCGTACATACGCACCTCTATTTCCCAGTATTCTTGATATGGCAGCTCAAGAAATTCATCTTGAATTTGCGAATCGAGAAATGGTTGAACTTGAATTAGCCACCCAGATTGCAGAAAGCGGTCGCACCGTTGCCGCAGGTGTCATTGATGTGAAAAATTATTTTGTTGAAACCCCAGAAATTGTCGCTGATCGAATCCGAACCATCTTAAACCATGTCCCCGCAGATCAGTTAGTCCTTTCTCCCGACTGTGGCTTCAGTGAAACCGCCCGATGGGCCTCACGAGCAAAATTACGTTCGCTAGTCGACGGAGTGCGCATAATCAATGAAGAATTAGGTTTCCTGTAAAAGTCTGATAAGGAAAGAATTTCCGCCAGTAATTTGGAATCTGTTCCTGCTATTTGCAGATGCTACTATTGACTCAATGTGCTATCGATGATTATGGCTGTGCGTTTCATTTCAGCCGATTTTTGCCCTGAAACTGAGAGCTGACTTTTCAATTCAAATGATGATTCTGCACGAATGAATCAATGGTAGGCAATCCTAAGTCGCAGTAGATTCAATGGGATCCAATCAATTAACCTAATGGTACCCGGGGTGGGACTCGAACCCACACAGCTTTAAAGGCCAACGGATTTTGAGTCCGTCGCGTCTACCAATTCCGCCACCCGGGCAATACATGTTTTACGTGTATGACACTTATTTGGATCCTTCTATTGATGCATAATGAGCATGAAACCTGATGATGGATTCAATTCCCTCTGCAAATCGATCAAGCCCAAAATGCTCATTCGGAGAATGAATTGCATCAGAATCCAACCCAAACCCCATCAGCACGCTATCTAAGCCAAGTAAATGCTTAAAATCTGCAACAACTGGAATACTCCCCCCAATGCGCATAAAATATGGAGGGCGGTGATAGACATCATTTAATGCCTCAGTCGCAGCCGTCATCGCCGGGCTATTTGTATTGATCATTACAGGCTGAGCCCCATGGAGTACTTTGAATTCCATAGCCATTGATGCCGGAACTTTTGACTCCAACCATGACCTAGTTAGTATTGCAATCTCATCGGGGTCTTGGTCAGGAACCAAACGCATAGAAATTTTAGCGCTTGCCTTAGAGGGAAGAACGGTCTTTGCACCATCATCCGTATAACCACCCCAGATACCGTTGCAATCAAGTGTAGGGCGTGAGGTTGAAGCCTCAAGTACCGAATATCCAGACTCGGTCACTGGAATGTCAACTCCTACTTCCTGAGCCCATTTTTCAGATTCAAATGGCAATGCAGCCATGGATTTACGTTCATCAGCAGAAAGTGGACGTACACGATCATAGAATCCATCAATCAAAATACGATGATCTTCATCATGCATCTGTGCAATCAATTGTGCTAATGCATTGATTGGATTGTGAATCGCACCTCCATATGTGCCAGAATGAAGATCACGATCGGGGCCAGTGAGCGTGAGCTCTATGTAGGTCATTCCACGTAACCCGTAAGTAATGGATGGAATCCCTGGTGCGAATAAACTAGAATCCGAAATGACGACAACATCCGCCGCCAAATAATCTCTATACTCACTGATGAAGTTAGGAAGGCTTGCTGACCCAGATTCCTCTTCCCCTTCAATGATGAACTTGATATTGACTGGAGGAGCTCCAGTAGTCTGCATCCAAGACTCTAACGCCTTTAAGTGCATAAAAAATTGACCTTTATCATCACAAGCACCCCGAGCAAACAGGACTCCATCTTTGATGATAGGTTCAAAGGGGGGCGAAGTCCATTGCTCAAGAGGATCCGCAGGCTGAACGTCATAATGACCATAGACTAAAACCGTAGGGCAAGTAGGATCCACCTCAATATTTCCGATCACAATCGGATGCCCATTGGTCTGGATTGCCTTAGAATTATTGACTCCCAGAGATTTCAAGTGCTCTACAAGCCAGTCGGCAGCATGAGCTACATGATTGGAATACGAGAGATCTGTACTAATTGATGGAATTCTAAGGAGTTCTATCAACTCATCTACAAAACGATCATGATGCTTTTTTGAATAACTAAGAGCGTGATCAATCATTTGAATATAATTAAAGTTCGCTTTCATCGCGCCAACGTATTAGCCTCCACGCGAGCGTGGTATCTGGGCGAGCAAGTAAGAAATTGACATTCCCATCTCCACGAAATACTTCGCCATTATCAAGTCCAACAGATAAATTGAACCCCCTCACTGCAATCGCCCGCGTCCCTTCTTCATAGATCTGTCTAGAAATGATTTGATTCCATTGCAATTTTACCTCAATCGTACTTTCAAATAATCGTCGGGTTGTTTCTAACTCTTGTCCAAATCCCCACTCTCTTTCAATCCCCGTATCAAAATCATTATAGATAAATACGAACGATGAGTCAATCAACAATTCATACAAGGAAATATCGCGAAGCTCATATGCATTACGAAAATTCGTGAAATAACCATCAACGGTCTTTGGATCCCCCAATAGATCCTCAAAAGGATCTCCCACGCCAATTGCGGGAGCAAATGGATTACATGCAGTAAACATACAGATTAAACCTACCAAAAGAATATTGATATGTGTTGATGTATCACCACTGATATTGCCATCTAACATGAACTTAACTTGCAAATTCGGACTTGAGATCGCTCCATGAATCCTGTGATCCAATGCTCTGATCATTCCATTTCTTTAATGTCCATAATCCATCTGCTTCCAGAATGATAAACCATGCGAGGCGCCCCTGCAAAGTATCAGAGAGTTGCTGGCTTCCATGCGAGATGACCAGTATATAACTGGCATCAATAATATACTGAGATTCACCAAGTTCGGTGGTCATATCTTCTAATCGAAGCGAATTATTTGAGCTACCTCTGGATGCCTCAGCCAGTGTAACAAAATGTCCATTCTCTTGGGCACGATTCCAATTGATCCAGCGATCTGGATTGCGAGCACGAGCATCCGATGAAGGCACAAATTCAAACTCCTCATGAAGCGAACGCCTATAATTTGAGGCGTTTAACTCCGAAATTGCTGCACGTATATTGTCTACGACAAGATCGGGGGCGACTGGCTGTTGCCAAGTACCTGCTTCTCCTTCAGGATCTTCAGGGGTCCGAGCGCCGAATAGATCACAAGATCCTAAAACCAGCAAGTAACCTACCCATGCCCACCGAGTCATTGTTCATTATCAATTGCCACATTTTCAGGTTGATATGGGGCAAGAGCTTCTTCAAAAGTTGAGACTCCATCAAAGAATGCTACAACCTTTCGGATTACATCATCAACCAGCATGTCTGGGCAAGAAGCTCCCGAAGTGATGGCAACAGAAACTGGCCGACAGGTCGGAAGCCACTTCAAAGTTGTACGCACTTGCATAGCTGGATAGTCATAATGATGAATCCGATGTCGATCTTCAATCTCTTCTGCCCCCCGAATAAAGTAAGTTGGAATAACAGAATTGTATAACGACACAATTTGGCTGGTATTTGAAGAATTATATCCACCAACAACTAACGCTAAATCGAGATCCTGTTCTAACATTTCACGCGCTGCTTCCTGATTTTCGTGAGTTGCATAACAGAGGGTATCACTGGTATCTACAAAATGGCCATCTTCTCCATAACGCTCTACGGTAGCTTTACGTAAAATATCTGTCACCTCCTGCGTCTCGGTTACTAACATCGTTGTCTGATTGACGACTCCGATACGCGCTAAATCTTTGTCTGGATCAAATCCCTCACTATAACACTCTGGAAATCGTTCATAAAAATAATTACGGTCTTTTTCGCCTCTAATCACTTGTGCTAAGTCCTCTGCATCAGTGGTATCTCGTATCACAAGCACTGGTGCATGCTCATTAGCATGGGAAAAAGATGCTCTGGATTCTTCATGCAAACGCTTTCCATGAATGATCACCGTATACCCATCTTCTCCTATCTTCTCGCTTCTGCGCCAAACTTTTTTCACGAACGGGCAGGTTGTGTCATAAGTTCTTACATCTACTCCGAGCTCTTTGAGTTCTTCTTTAATTTCCAATGTCGTTCCAAATGCTGGAATGACGACAATATCGTCGGGGGACAGGGCTTTAAAGTCTATTAGTTGATCTCCCATACTTGAGCGTAAAAACTGCATTCCCCTCCGACGTAAATCATTGTTTACCTGAGGGTTATGAATCATTTCTGAAAGCATAAACAATCGTTTGTCTGGATGATCTGAAATTGCGCGATAAGCAATCTCTACGGCATTTTCAACCCCAAAGCAAAAGCCAAAATTCCGTGCAATCCAAACATGCAAAGGTCCAAAATCCAATAACGAGGGAGTCAGATCTTTTTTTCGTGGATCTGCTGCCATCCGAGCCGTTTTAAGAGTTGAGATAATTGGGCTACGATAGAATTGGGGAATATCAAAACTTCGAGACATTCTATAATTGAATTAGTAATATAATTATTTGATTTCTTGTACTCATTAATGATATTTACACAAAATAAAGATCTGAATTATCATACACTTATTTTAGAGATGGGTTGCAGTCAAAATCAAATGTCCCTTCGTTAAAGTAAGATAAATGAAAGTGCTCTGCACCTCTTTCTTCAAAATTAAAATAAAGTTATTTCAGTCATAAATGTACAAAATAATCAATTTAATCTGAACGGTGCGCTGAGATACCGAATCCTATGTAATTAAATGATGGTAAACTCCAGCTCCTTGAAAAAGGTAATTTCAGAATCAGATTGATAACATTGGTACCTCCAGAACGATAATCAACGAAAAAACGCATTGAATGCATTAACCCCATCACATAAAGCCTTCATCTGTGTAATCTTTCGATGAAATTATTTAATCAGCCATGGATTTTTATTCCAGAAGTATTACACCCAAAGAATGAAACAAACATACGTAATTATTGTTGTAAGCAATAACACTCTATATAATCTCCTTTTATCGTTGGAACAGTGATTTGTAGACTGATTTGTTTTCGTAAATTGAACTTGATTAGACGAGTTTTCGTTTTAGCATTTAGAGAGATCAATAAAGTACCCAGACTGTAATCTAACTATTGTACCTCTGTGGAACCAGTACTAAAGCCAGAAAATGCTTTTGACTACATTATTTTTTTATGAATTATAGACTCCTTGGTCGTACAGGCCTCTCTGTCAGTGAAATTGGGTACGGGATGTGGGGAATGTCTGGATGGAAAGATTCGGACGATTCCGAGTCCATCAAATCACTTCAGCGCTCTGTTGAACTCGGTTGCACATTCTATGATACTGCATGGGCTTATGGAGATGGCCATAGTGAGCAATTATTAGGAAATCTAGTTAGGCAATACCCCGATAAACGTTTGATTAATGCCACCAAAATTCCGCCTAAAAATCGTTCTTGGCCCAGCAAAAGGAAGCATACACTTGACGACTGTTATCCCCCTTCTTATGTGCGACAATATATTCGTATGAGCCTTGAAAACCTGAAGGTTGATCAAATTGATCTCATGCAACTTCATACATGGGAGGACTCATGGCTACAAGATGATCGATGGATTCAAGAGTTGTTAAGATCAAAAGAAAATGGGGAAATCGGATTTATCGGAATCAGCCTTAATCGGTGGGAGCCCTGGAATGGAGTTCATGCTGTGCGAAGTGGACTTGTTGACTGCGTGCAAGTCATTTATAATATTTTTGACCAAAACCCTGTTGACGAACTCTTTCCAGCCTGTGAAGAACATAATGTGGGAATCATTGCCAGAGTTCCTTTTGACGAAGGAACCCTGACGGGCATGTTAACTTTGGGCTCTACCTGGCCCGATGGCGATTGGAGAAACCTTTACTTTGTTGAAGAAAATCTGAAGAGTAGTTTAGAACGTGTTGAACTTCTTCGTGATTTAGTCCCTGAAACAAGCACCTTACCAGAAATGGCCCTGCGTTTTATCCTGAGCAATCCAGCTGTAAGCACCACTATTCCTGGGATGCGTAAATTGCAACATGTAGACGCAAATATAGCCGCAAGTAGCAAGGGAGGATTGGATCCATCATTGCTCAAATCACTCTATACCCATCGCTGGGATAGAGAACCAACTTCTTGGTCTTACTAATTTACATTCTTACTTCGTCTATTCTGCATACTTCTACCCCACTCAACCTGTCATTCAAAATACAATGTATGTGGGATGTATCGGATTGTTCTTAACTTAATTCCCCTTTTGATTGCAACTCACGCCTCGGCGCAATCGTGGGGAACCGTTGAAGGCGTTGTCACCGAGTCAGAAACTGACCTAACTCTGCCTGGGGTCAGTATCTTGGTCAATGATACTAACTTTGGAACGGCCACTGATGAATCTGGAACCTATCTGCTTCAACTCCCTATGGGCAGGTATGCGTTAAGGTTTTCATATATTGGATTCACTACTTATATTGATTCAGTAACTGTAGCTTCCAATGCAATTACTAATCTTCATGTCCAACTCAATTCAACAGTCGTGGAAGGGGAAGAGATCGTTGTAGAATCTCAAACTATTGCAGGGGCGGGTGTGCAACAGATTACGCCTGAGCAGGTGCGCAGAATGCCCTCCCCCTTCAAGGGGTTTCAAGCGTTGTTAGTCCTGCCCGGCGTTTCTGCCAATAACGAGCTATCCAATCAATATTCCGTCCGTGGAGGTGGCTTTAACGAGAACTTGATTTTCATCAATGGTTTTGAAATTCATATGCCATTTCGCCCTCGCCAAGGCGAACAAGAAGGGCTTGGACTCTTTAATCCAGATTTGGCACGGAGAATCACATTGTATACGGGAGGATTCCCAGCAAAGTATGGTGGCAAGATCTCCTCTGCCCTTGACATAGAATATAAAGCAACTCCCGCTCTTACCACAAGCGCTACATTATCTTTGTTAGATGGCACGGCCACCGCCTCAGCAACTAATGGCCCCATCTCATGGCAGATCGGCTTGCGGAAGGCCCGTGCACGACGCTTTTTTTCAACTCAAGAACTCAAAGGGAATTACCAACCTGACTATGAGGATGTTCAAGCACATGTAAACTATCTGCTTAGCCCCCGGCAAGAACTAGAATTAATTGGACTCTATGCTAACCACGAATTCCGACTTGATCCTCGTGGGAGGCGGACTTTCTATGGCACAGTATCTGCCGGTGGAGGTCCTTCAGATATTCGATCGGTTTGGCTTACTTATTCAGATAACAGTATGGAATCTGACGGCTATCAAACTGGACTGATCGGGCTCAGACATCGGGGGAAATTCGGATCTCGATGGACACTTCAACACGATCTGAGTATATATTCAACAAAGGAACAGGAACAACTTTTGCTTGAAGGAAATGCCATTTTATATGACATTGTGACGAATAGTAATGCTGACCGAGTTGAAGTCCCAAGTGGGCTTGCACGCCAAGAAGATCTTGCCGATAATTCCATCACTGTGACAACTCAAATTGGCCAAGGGATCTATCAATGGACGAGTGATAGACACGCACTGGAAGCAGGATGGTCTTATAAACGACTAACATTTAGCGATCAACTCATGGAACAATCAATTATTCTCGGTACAGGACTCAATGACGAACCTGTCCGTATTGTGGTTGATAGTTTAATTGGGACTGCTGAGCTGAATGCTTCGCAAATAGGTATCCATATTGAAGATTCATATAGCGTCAATCGTTCATTACTCATCAATGGAGGGGTTCGTGCAGATTGGTACGACTTCAATCGTGAGTGGACCATTTCACCGCGTGCAAGTCTTCGTTACGAAGCCTCAAAAGAACTCACTTTGATCGCATCCGCTGGGATTTATTTTCAACAACCTACGTACCGCGAACTTCGTGGAACTCCAAGATCTGATGTACCTCTCCCTGAGTCTCTAAATCAAAATCTTCGGTCTCAGAAATCTACACAATTCACAGCAGGAGCTGAGTTATTTATCCCTCGCAGACGATTGTATTTACGCGGTGAAGCCTACTATAAACGACTCTCAGACTTGATCAGCTATTCCCTTGAAAATGTTCGGATTAATTACAGCGGGTTTAACGATGCAACTGGCTATATCTATGGCTTAGATCTTCAGACTCGCGGTGAATTTGTACCCGGAATGGAGAGCTGGATTAATTATAGTTTTATGGTCGCACGTGAACGGTTTCTTCCAGAATTTGAGACAGATTTGAATAATGGATTGCGAGCCCGACCCGCTGACCAGCGTCATACCGTTGCGTTATTTGTGCAGGATTATGTTCCGACAGATACCTCATGGAAATTACATATGCGTATCTTGTTTGGCAGTGGACTTCCTTATACAGCACCGATCCCTGGCAGACGATTGGGAAATGTGACAGTACAGGTACCTGGACAAAGGCATTCAACAAGATATCCAGAATTTCGCCGAGTTGACTTTGGAACGACAAAAATCATTAAACTGACCAATAAGCCAAAACCACTGCATTTAGAGATTACTGCTGAGGTTCTCAACGTCTTTGATATCGTTAATACGGTAACCTACTCATGGCTACCTGATGCAACAGGTATTTGGCAACGTATTCCAACACGACTTACACCGCGGACAATCAATCTCCGATTGAGGACATCATTTTGAAAGAAAGGGTTAATGCTTAAATGACTCTGGCACTCTGCTACTTGTAACCCTTAATATTCACGACGATTGAGTTTAAAATTAATTTCACCAAAACTGAATCTTTTTTCCGAGGATCTAGTT
>JAPOTS010000016.1 GCA_026709065.1 Bacteroidota bacterium | reverse complement strand
ATGTGCCGGATCATAGAATTTTGAGGTATGTTACGGTGCTCATGAATATTCTGGGTTTAATGTCTCGGCTGGCGATAGAACTCGCCTGTGACGAGTATCTTCCTTTAATGCATTCACCACTAAATTCTGAACCCTCCCCTGATCCAATTCTCTTAATCGGTCTGATGAGATAGGTAATGAGATGTCACGATTATGATTGCCAGCACTCACAATAAATAATATATTATATTTCCATGATAACCAGTCCAAAAGCCGAGCCCATGCACTCATTTGACGTAAGAAAGGGTAAGACTGGTCACAAACAGACAGACTAACTACGCGAATATCCGGCGATGCTGGTGGCTCCCCCTTATCACCTTCAAAAATTCGAATAATTGATCGGTGCACAAGATCAACTGGCAGAATTTCATCTGGAATGACCTCATGAAATTGTCCATCAAATCCACGATCTGGTGTCAGTATTGGACGTACATAAATCGGTCTTCTCAGGGCTTCCCCCTCATCATTCAAATCACCATGACAGATCAATGATGCCATTGCAGTCCCGTGAAATCGCTCGTTGGATTGATACTTACTCTCAAAATCATCAGGATCATCAATCACCAAGTAACCTTCTAGCAAATCATGCTGTGCTAATGGCATCCCATCAAGCAATGCAACAATTGGGGGCTTATTTACATCTAATAGAAGGTTGGAGCGATCATATGAAATCTTTTCACTCTCTGTAACTGGAATACCAACCACACATTGACCAACTGGACGCAAAAACATTATTGAGTCAGACTTAAATAAGTTAATTTGTCTGCGTGTATCATGGTCATCAAGAAGTTTTGAAATATTCTTAATTGAGATTCTCCCCAAAACAGCATGATAGCCAATCTCGGCGATATGACATTCTCTCACAACTTGTCCACTTAGTTCCTCAATGATTTGTCTAACCTTTTGAACTCTCTCGTTCCTTGTTGATTGATTATTACTATACCATAATTCCACTTCTATAGGAACTATCTCTTGTCCATCATTGATTCTATCTTGCCAATCCTCCAACAAACCAGTATCTTGAATCCTATCGTTTACATCCCATGACCTTATTTTATGTAAGAATTTAAACAGTTCTTTTAGAGGGGCTAATCCTCGCGGAATTTTTAATTCTTCATTGTTATCCCAGTCCCATTCATCAAATAGATTTTTAATCTGGATCAAAGCTCTCTGATTTGTCATCGTCAAAAAGAGCCGACCTTTCAGTTCTTTTTCGGAATGATTTGGATCTTCAAACCAATCGTCATGTTCAACATGTTCTAATTCATATTCTCCGAGCCATTCAAGTCCTTCAATATTGCGGACTGCATTAATAAAATTCTCTACTCGTCCAATCACTTCTATGACTAAAACCATTTCGGGAGTGATACCCGTAGTCGTATCTTGGAGCGTAATTCTACGGTTTTCAATCGCCTCTAACAACTCAGCAAACTGTGGCATCAGTCGTTTGACCTGACGGGCGTAGGTGGGAGCATCATCAGGTTTACCGCCGCGACCTTGTTCCTGTTTATCCGCAGACACCGGCTTTGGAAATACCAAAACCGGAAAGTCTCTTCCACTCATTGATTATAGAAAAATTAGCATCATGGGGAAGAAGCCCCGAATCTCTTCTTCCAACGACGCATTTGGTGCCTCATAATATCCTTGGCAACAGCATCAGGTCCATCAATTACCATGTTACGCAGTAAATCATTTGAAAAATCTTCAATCTCTGCAAAACTTAATCCATGTAACTTGTTAGCGAATTCCTTTAATTGAATTCCAAATGAATGGCCTGTTCGTTTTTCAAATCTACAATACCAATCTTCAATTTGCTTATTCGTAGGTTTTTGAAGTTCAATCCGAAGTTGAAATCTTCGCCAAGCAGCCCTATCAAGTAATTCTGGGTGATTACTCGCGGCTACTACGATCACATAACTTGGCAATGAATCTATTTGCAACAAAAGAGAACTCACCACGCGTTTAATCTCCCCAGTCTCGTGTATATCTCCTCGCTCCTTACCTACTGAATCAAATTCATCAAACAATAGAACACAATGCCTTGACCGAGCATGTTCCATAACTCGTGCAATCTTCTGTGCTGTTTCTCCTAAGTAACTGCCGATAACTGCTTCATATCGAACAACAAAAAAAGAAACGGCCAAGGCATTCGCCAATCCTTCTGCAAGAGTAGTTTTACCGTTTCCCGGGGGGCCTGTAAGCAAAACCCGATTCCGTGGTTCAAGATTGTAAGATCTTAACAGATCTGCCCTATGGTGTTCTGTAACAAATTCTTGTACTGTATCGGAAATGTGAGGCTCGAGTATTAAGTCTTCAATCCGACGGTATGGAACCTTTTCAGCCATCAGAGGAATTTCTCCCGGTTTCGGGATAGAAACTGTGTTTGAACGATGCCCATTACTCACTTGAAGTTGGGCAAGCAGTCGATCTGCTAATATCGTATGACTCTTAGCACGCTCATTAGCTGCAAGGGCCTCTACGCTCTTACGGACCCCCTCCTTATCTCCCAGGCAGCTTGCTCTGACTAAATCAAGAATTAGATCTGCGCGAGCCATAATTAATTAGTGGTTCTCTGTCTTTCCTCCATTAGGAATGAAGACAGTATTCTAACGATTGAGTAAATGAGGGGGAGGCTTGAAGAAGGTGATTGGAATGGCCACCTTGGAACATTCGTTAGAAAAATTTGCTTCAGAATCATCATATCAATCAAAAACTCAGATTAAATGCTCCCGCAAGTACATGACCTCCTATCCAGATTCTGCAGAAATTCCGTTAGCATGATTTTCCCAACCTTCCAATCAAAAGCTACCTTCAATTTATTTTCAACCGCCAATGTCCCACCCGAAATATGAAAGGCATAAGGGAGTGCATCGGATTGTGATACCTGGGAAAAGGTTTCCAATAATCGAGCCATATGAGCTGTGTCAATGTCAGAATTAGCGACCTTATTCACCGCTGCATCGGTAATCCGATCAAAGGACTCTGCATCTGATGTCAACTTAGGATGGTTCATCCCTAACTTGACTACTGGCGAAGAATCCAAAGAAATCGAGATAGAATTTCCCTGAAGTTTTGTCATCGAGCCGGCCTCCTGACTTTCACGCGTATCCAATACCATAGGCATCACAACCATTGCATTGATGTGCCTTCCGAAAATCTGCGGGAGCTCCTCAGGACGAAGGTTGATCATCTGAATGTAAACTGTTTGTCGTTTTAAGTGGATCAATATACGGATTATTTCGTAGCGTATTGTATCACTAACCACTTATATTGTTGAGTTCCAACATTTGAAAACATTCGTCTCTTCCCAGCGAAATTACGCTCAAAACTGACTTGTAACGAGAGAAATTCGTGAAAATCTTACTGACGCTGAAAACAAGCTCATTGATGCCCCTAAATTTGATGATGGATCTTTAAGTTCAACTAGTTGATCCTTAAATACTCAATGAGTATACCGTACTTTATCTGAAGGAGTTATTTTTGTAGCGACTTGGAATGATCTGACGGGTATTTAGCGTACTTACCAGCGAAAACAAGAAATACTCCTAAAAACACATTTTGTAAACAGGCACAATCAACTGCTTAGAAACTTTCATCTGCGACTAATTGGATATGGAACACGATTGAGCTATAAATCGCACTTTAACCTTTTTCAATGCATCCGACAGAGAAAAGCCCTGATGCACGTACAGTTCTTTGGATTTCCAATTCTCATTATCGTAGTTTACCTACAGGCAACTATAAAGCTTTCATACATCGTTCGTGGATGGGCATCAGACCTTACTGAGAAACTCTTATCCATAGATAAAATTCAAGAGTGGAGATACGATCCAATTATTTCAAGTGTTACCACAAATATCAGAGATTTGGTTATTCCCAGATATTGGTGAAACTGAAAAATTTGAGTCGTTCATTTGATGACATTCAGTTAGTTATTATTGAACGAGTTGTGAGAATAAATGGAAATATGATGGACTATATCTATCAGGACTAACTCATCAGCCAAAAAGCCCATAGGATCAAAGGTAATCTTTTTATCAGAACTAGTAACACGCCTGTGTCGCAATAACATACGCAAGCCCCTATCCATATTCACGCCCTTGAACCCACGAATTGTTCAGATGAACATGTCGTTTAATACGACTTTAGGCTATCAATCGGGTGACCCTGAGCCGCATACAGCATCCTACCCTTGGTCAGACCCGACTTGATCGTCACTTAGTTATGCCATTTCTTGGAGGCGATCTCATCTTGCAGATATGGTCCACATCCTGCCCCTCTTCGCTAGCTTTTCCGCGCTTACTGCTCCTCCATAATAGGATATCATCGTTAAATTCACTCCCACACGCTCTGCCACAATCGCGATATTGGTTGCATCCTGTAACTAGTCAATCACATGTGTTTCAAATGGTGGTGAATTGAACTTAAGTATCTGCTAAGGTACTGATATGGTAATCACCCCATGCTCTGGGCAGTTCACACGAGGTACATTCGCCACAACCTTCGTACGATAGTTAGTGCCCGTCCGAAAAAGACGGGCACTAAATAGAAAACACACCAAAAGAGTTGATGGTTTGATAGATTTATCAACATCAATTATTGTATAACTTCAAATTAAATAAACACTGATTTGTGCACTTGATACCCATTTATGAAATATGGACGTACATATCCAAATAGATAGTGTTTCAAAACGATGCGTGTCTATTCACTGTTATGGTAAAGAGGGTTCAGATTCTATCACCTCAGTCATCTCATTCAGTGATTTTTCATGAATTTTCCAAGGTCAAATCAAGATGATGGGATACGATTTCTCTTCACATTCTATCAAAGCTAGTGGACACTCATAAAGTGTCCAAAATAGACTGTAGAAGATTTT
>JAPOTS010000059.1 GCA_026709065.1 Bacteroidota bacterium | reverse complement strand
CTGGTATGTGGTGCCAAGATAAGCGACTTTATGGCTTTCGCTTTCTGTGGACTCTGTATGAGATGGCCTCCTCAGCGCACGAGGATGCCATGACGCAACGATGTCTCTGCGATCATGATCGCAGTGATTTTAAAAATAAATGCGCGGATTCAGTTTTTCCTGGCCTGCTCCAAAACTCTATGAGACCCGAATATTCTCAATGGTATCATCCTACAGCAATCACTTTTTTTTGACTTTTTTGAACTCTTTTTTTTTCACTTTACCCATTTGATTGATGTTACTCCATCCTACGATCTCTAAACTTGAGCAGATGCGGCTAACCGGCATGGCGGCCGCACTGCGTGATCAACTGAGCCTGCCGAATGTTGAATCCATGTCCTTTCTGGATCGACTTGGTCTGATGGTTGACCATGAAGAGGCTGTACGGGAGGATCGTCGTTTAGCTCGACGCTTAAAAACAGCCAAGCTTCATATGCAAGCATCCATACCCGACATTGACTATACCCCTGCCCGTGGGCTTGATCAGCGTGTCATGTTGCAGTTAGCGAGTTGTCAGTGGATTCGACGGCAACAAAATATATTGATTACTGGACCAACGGGAGTTGGAAAGAGCTTCATCGCATGCGCCTTAGCGCATAAAGCGTGTTTAGAAAACTTCAGTACGCGCTATTACCGTATGCACCGTCTTTTAGATACTCTGGTCGTTGCCCGTAGTCAGCAGACGCACATGAAAGACTTCAAGCAATTAGCACGCACCAATGTGTTGATCTTGGATGACTGGGGGCTTCACAACATTGGTCAAGCCCAGCAACGCGAGTTGATGGAACTCTTGGATGATCGATACATGGTCAGTTCTACAATTGTCACCAGTCAGTACCCAATTGATCACTGGCATGAAACCATGGAAAATCCCACGCTCTCCGATGCAATCTTGGATCGACTAGTCAACAATGCACACAAAATTGAGTTAACTGGGGAGTCGATGAGAAAGATCAAAGCAGGTCAAGAATTATCGGCAGATTCAAGTCAAAAATGACATTGACTTTTAAATTTAAAACACGGTCACTTTTTTCGAAAAAAAAGTGTCCCACTAACTTCGGATTCACTGTCCCTATTCATCGTAATAGGCAGCAGATTCATCTGGATCTGAATTGACAAATTTATTTACCATCTCATTGAAGAACAGCAACATACTCAGGCATTGATTGGTTTGTGTTTAGAGGGAATTAATTCGTCAGTTAACTGCCTATTTTTTGACAAACATATTGATGGACACAAAAAAATATCAAGTCTTCGTTAGTTCAACCTTCAAGGATCTCCAAGAGGAGCGCCAAGAAGTAATGCAGGTACTACTTGAGATGGATTGTATTCCATCTGGGATGGAATTATTTCCAGCAGCCGATGAAGATCAATGGAATCTCATAAAGGGTGTAATTGACGATTGTGACTATTACATGGTAATCATTGCTGGCCGTTACGGGTCCGAGGATGATAAAGGAGTTAGCTTCACAGAAAAGGAATACCGCTACGCCGTGAAATCAGGTAAACCAGTGATCGCCTTTATTCACGGAGATTCAGGATCAATACCAAATGATAAAACTGAGTCAACCGACTCAGGTAAGAAGAAACTTGAGGAGTTTTGTACACTTGTCAAACAGAAAATGTGTAAACCTTGGACAAGTCCGCATGAATTGGGATCCGTTGTAGCAAGAAGCCTTAATCAATTGCGGAAATCAAATCCTGGTGTTGGCTGGGTTCGTGGAGACCAAGTGGAACGAGCTAATGCTGAGGAAATCCTGAGACTTCAAAAAACGATTGAAAATCTGAAGAAGGATCTACAAGAAGCACGAACTAAACCACCTACTGGTTCAGAGCACTATGCACAAGGGAACGATGTTTTAAAGATAAAGACTTATGGGATATACAAACATTGTACCTTAGAGAAGATTGGTATTGCAACTCTTTCTATCACATGGAACGAGATCTTTTTTGCGATTTCTCCTTTAATGATTCAAGAATCGAATGAATCCAAGATTGAAGAAGCATTGTCGGACAAACTCCGACAGAATCTTAGTTATTCAATTAAGGTATCCCATGAAGAAAAACGTCGTACTTTGAAGCTGGCGACCGTAAAGATTGACCAAGAAACATTTCGTACAATCATTATTCAACTTCGTGCTCTTGGATTAATAGAAAAGAGCATCCGTAAACGGAGTGTTAAAGATACCGATACGTACTGGAAACTCACTCAATATGGCGATCATGTCATGAATGGTTTGCGAGCAATTCCCTGACCAATCTAATGTATTCGATCCAATTCATTCAACTGGACCAGATTTGTTGTTCGTCCATTTTCGAATGATTACTTTCCCGAATTTCCGTGCCTCCGACAGTTCTTCGTCTCTCAAAATGTCACAACGTAGAACATCGTTAACCCATGCCATACCGTGGTTTGGTGATTGGGCGTAGAAACTTTCCATTTCACCCACATGAGGAACCAGAATTCCATGATTTTTCATTTTATCCAATAAATTTTGTGCCGCGACTTTGTTTTTTCCCCGGCCAAAGGCACTGATGCCATTTTCCTTGATTTCCCGCCAAGGTGATACTTCCCGCATTGCGTTTCTAATTTCTCTTTCAGTTTTATATGGAAAGATTTCTTGTGCATCTGTGGGCATATCATGCAGGATAGAGGTAATCTTCATTGATATGTCTTTTGCAGATACGGTGGGTTTTCGTTCTTTCATAAGGCGAGACAAGGTTTTGTATTCTTCAAGAATATCCTCCCATTCGCCACCATGGCTTTCAAATAATGACCTGAGATTCTTAAGATTATTTATGATATCAAGATCTGGAATCGAGATTACACCCAGTCCTAACTTTCGCAAAATAGAGACGAACTTCTGAATGTTTTGTTTACCATGAGCACTTAACCAGAATATTTCATTATCGTTTTCTAATGGATTAATTGCTCTACACAGATTCCTGTAGAATAAGCAGTCAGCTTCATTTTCGCAAATGATCGCTTTCGAATAAAAGATTGCTTCTAACAAATTAGAGAACCTCACTAAGGGATCTGCATCTATGCTACGAAATACTCCACTATCAATGATCTTTAAGGATTGTGTGGATTCAGTTCGGTCAAGACGAACAATTAATACTCTCTCAGAGTTCGCATCAAGCAATCCTCGTACGAAGTGTGCGTTGTGAGTTGCCATGAACAATTGCTTATCCTTGCTTATATCCACCATTTCTCTTGCAACAGCATATGCTTGAGGTGGGTGGAGATATACATCGGGCTCGTCAATCAAATGAATACTTTTGGGAATAGCGAAAATATTCAGAAACAAGCTTGCTGCAGCTTTGAGACCATCACCCTCAGTGCTTATGTCGGGTTGTTTTCGTACTTCGGATGCATATTCAGGAGAAAATTCTCCTCCATTAATGGCGTGATCGGGGCGGTTACCCACATGTAGGTTGATGACAGAACCAGCACCACGATCTAACATGAGGTGTTGCTGGAATACATTGCTGAATGAATTACTAACCTTGAGTTCAATTTCGGGGTCAAAGTCCAAGGCCTGCAGAGGATATAGTGGTTTTTCTTTGGAGCGATTGATACGCTTTCTTTCTTGTATTGCAGAAAATCGGGTGTCGGCTCTGATAAACTGTGCAAACATGAAACCTATGCTAGTAGGATTCTCTCGTCCCCAGTAGCGAAATACGCTTTCAGGCGGGGATATGCTCATACCAGACATGATTAACTTATTATTTTGAGTAATAGAATTTTGACGAATAAAATCATCAAATTGAAGTTGATCACCGGATTTGACTATAGTTGAATTGACAATTGATACACCCCGCGATTCACTTGAAGATGTAAGATGATTCCAGATATCCTTAAGAGATTGAGTTTTTCCTGAGCTGTTTGGACCCACAAAGAGAACGATAGAATCTGGCTTTAAAGACAGAGTTTTTCCAGAGGTGAACGTTAGTTCCGATAGATGTAATGACACATTCATACTGATTACAGGTTAGTTGGAAAGCTTTGATGCTAAGGAGAAGATATTCAGGTTATTTACCATTTTTTTCAGTTGACAAATTCAACCTTTGGCACCTATTTTGGAGTCAGGATTAAGTATTGTTTGAAGTTTAAAAGAAGATTGCTTGATGTTGTTTCACTGAGTTATCTAAGTTGAATCCTGAGATCGTTACCTTATAGAATCTCATGTGAGTACAATTATATTTGCAGGTTAAACCAGTCAATTCAGAATCGTGGTGGCAATCTTGGAACTGCCATTATTTCAAGCCAGTAGCCAAAAGGGTGTTGATTAGTAGCAATCGTTGGTTATGATCAATTTGATCATCCATTAGTTGGAAGAGATCTTATTGCCATATCGGTTCACAATATCCTAAGTCATGAGATTGATCAAGCGAATCAACTCAAAAATAAGGTTCTATCACGATATTTGTGGGCACATGTCTAAACCTCCGGAGAAAAAGAGAATAGCAACGCGGAAGTTTTCAAATCTTCTGTATCGCTTCCAATAGTTTTGATTTCTTGAATTTTCCCGTTAATCCTGTCTGCTTTTGCATTGGACTGTCGGTTTCATAATGCGCTGCAGACTCCATCAAAGTGGTTCTTAAACATGTATGCAATTTTCATGACTTCTTTAACACCTGCTTCTTGCACCTCGTCAAGCCATAAGTTGAGATAGTCTTTCGCTTCTTTGAACGATGTGCATCAAAGATGGCTTTGAATCTTCTCGTAATCGTCAAGCGACACTCACATTGAGGTTGGATTCCTTGACCACCTAGAAAATTTCTTCTTGTTTTTTCGCGCGATTTTTTCATTCTTCAACAGGGCATACAGGCTCCCTTTGAGTTCTGGATGATCTTTGACCTCTCGCATCGTACTTGATTGATGGATTTATTGAGATACTGGATTAAATGAAACCGATCGTGAATCAAGATGGCTTTGGGGAAGACTTGTTTGACAGCTCCAATGAA